>CADBMY010000322.1 GCA_902795905.1 uncultured Erysipelotrichaceae bacterium | reverse complement strand
GGCTGAGCCGAAGGGTATCATTCTGCCGGTGATCCTCGGTGTACAGACCGTATATAACAGCGTCAGAAGCAATGTCGGCAGTAAGACGGCAGATGTTCTTACACCGTATATTCTTGTTCTCTGGGTCTATATCTTTACTGCCAATACGTGTTCACTGTTTGGTCTGTCCTCACCGACAGCCAACCTCAGTGTTACGCTGCTTTTGGCATTTATTACCTGGGTGCTGATTCAGATCACCGAACTGAAGTACGGTGGTTTTAAAGCATATATGCATTCGTTTATTGAACCTCTGGCAGTGATGCTGCCGATGAATATTATCGGTAAGTTCTCGACGATGGCTTCGATGTCGCTGCGTCTTTTCGGTAATATCCTGTGCGGAAGTATCATGATGCAGCTGATCTACAATGCCTGCCAGATCGCTTCGACAAAGATCGCCAACATGTTTACATCGACAGAGAGTGCATTCAACTTCCTGGCACCGATCGTCGCACCGCTTCTGCATGCGTACTTCGATCTGTTTGCGGGATTTGTACAGACACTTGTATTTGTTACATTAACGATGGTTCTGATCGGCAATGATATGCCGGAAGAAATAAAAGATTAAAAGTAGGAGGAGTTATTTATGGATATCAACAAAGGTTTGATCGCTATCGGTGCCGGACTGGCTGTTATGACAGGTATGCTTACCGGACGTGGTGAAGGTGAAGTCGCTGCTCATGCATGTGATGCGATCGGAAAGAACCCTGAAGCAGAGTCCAAGATCCGCAGCACAATGATCCTCGGTATCGCTCTGTCTGAGACCTGTGCTATCTATGGTCTGCTGGTTGCCATTCTTCTGATTTTCGTATACTAGGGTTAAACGATGATTGATATTGATATCATTAGTCAGCTGATACCCAATCCGATCACCATGCTTGTGCAGCTGTGCAGTACGCTGGTATTGTTTTTGCTTGCGCGCAAGTTCCTTTGGGCATCAGTGAAGAACTTTCTGCAGAAACGATCTGAGAAGATGCAGGAAGACCTGAAACAGAGCGAGAATGCCAGAGCAGCTGCGGAAACAGACCGTCAGGCTGCGGCAGAACAGCTGAGTCAGGCAGGCGCACGTTCGGAACAGATCATCGAAGCGGCAGTCAGGGAAGCCAAGGTCGAAAAGGATTCGATCATTGCCCAGGCGAACAAGGAAGCAGAGTCCATGCGCAAGAAGGCTGAAGAACAGATCGAAGCCCAGCGTGAACAGATGTTCCAGTCCCTGCAGCAGGATATCGTGGATATTGCGATCACGGCAGCCGGTAAGATCATCCAGAACAAGGATGGTGAAGATCTGGACCATGACGCTGTAGATGCGTTTGTAAAGGAAGTCAGCGGATCATGAGCAGTGAAGTCAGTGAGAGATATGCCGGTGCATTGTTCTCTCTGGCCGAAGATGACGGCATGATCGCAGAAAGAAAGGAAGATGTCACGGATCTGATCCGGATACTGGATGAGACACCGGAACTGAATACTTTTTTCAATGCGGTCAAGATCAGCCGTGAAGAGAAGAAGGCTTTTATCGATCAGATCTTTGGGGAAGTCTATGACAAGGATATGATCAACTTCCTGAAAGTACTGATCGATAAGGGACGTATACAGCAGCTGAAAGAGATCCTGAAGGAGTTTATCGTCAAGGCCAATGAAGCTCTCGGTATTAAAGAGGCAGTCGTATGGTCGGCGAGAAAGCTCAGTGAAGAGGATCTGGCCAAACTGAAAGGTGCACTGGAAAAGAAGTATGACTGTCAGGTCATCCTGTCCAATAAGATCGATAAGTCGGTGATTGCCGGCATTAAGGTCGTTGTGGGCAACAGTGTTACGGATGTGACGGTGAAAGACCGTCTGGAGAAGATGAAGGGAATGCTGCTGAAGGGAGGATTAGCATGAGAGATATCAGACCTGAAGAAATAAGTGCTCTGATCAAACAGCAGATCCGCAGCTACGATCATAAGATCCATTCCGATGATGTCGGTTATGTGATCAGCGTAGGTGACGGTATTGCCATGGTTCAGGGTATTGATAAAGCAATGGCATCAGAGCTTCTGGAATTTCCCAATGATGTATACGGTATGGTCCTGAACCTTGAGGAAGATCATATCGGTGCCGTACTTCTCGGCAACGATTCCCTGATCAGGGAAGGCGATGAAGTACGCCGTACAGGCAGGATCGTTGAGGTACCTGTCGGTGATGCGATGCTTGGCAGAGTTGTCAACGCACTCGGTCAGCCGATCGACGGACGCGGGGAGATCACCACAGACAGAAGAAGACCTGTAGAAAGAGTGGCACCCGGTGTCATGACCCGCAGATCCGTATATCAGCCGCTGATGACCGGTCTGAAGATCATCGATACGATGATTCCGATCGGTAAGGGACAGCGTGAGCTGATCATCGGTGACCGTGAAACAGGTAAGACAGCGATCGCCATTGATACGATCATTAACCAGAAGGGTAAGAACGTTAACTGTATCTATGTAGCCATAGGACAGAAAGAGAGTACGGTAGCCCGTCTTGTACAGCAGCTGCGTGAACATGATGCGATGGAGTATACCACCGTTGTTAATGCGTCTGCCAGTGAGAGTGCACCGTTACAGTATATTGCACCGTATGCAGGATGTGCGATCGGTGAAGAGTGGATGGAACAGGGCAAGGATGTACTGATCATCTATGATGATCTGTCCAAGCATGCGGTAGCTTACCGTACAATGTCTCTGCTGCTGAGAAGGCCTCCGGGACGTGAAGCTTACCCCGGTGATGTTTTCTACCTGCATTCCCGTCTGCTGGAAAGAGCTGCGAAGCTTTCCGATGAACTCGGCGGCGGATCACTGACAGCACTGCCGATCATTGAGACACAGGCCGGTGATATCTCAGCATATATTCCGACGAATGTTATCTCGATCACGGATGGTCAGATCTTCTTACAGACAGAACTGTTTAACTCCGGTGTAAGACCTGCGGTAGACTCCGGTCTTTCGGTATCCCGTGTTGGTTCCAATGCCCAGACCAAGGCAATGAAGAAGGTATCTTCTTCCCTGAAGCTTGATCTTGCGCAGTACCATGAGATGTTAACATTCTCGCAGTTCGGTTCTGATCTGGATCCGGCAACGAAGAAAGTGATCGAACACGGTGCCAGGATCACGGAACTGCTGAAACAGCCGCAGTATCAGCCGATGTCTGTCGAAGAACAGGTCATCTCAATGTATGCGGTAAGAAATAACTTCATCGATGAGATCGATGTGGATGATATCCGTGCTTTTGAGCGTTTCATGCACAGATTCTTCAAGGATCAGCATCCTGATATCCTGAAGGAGATCGTAGAAGCAGGAGATATCTCCGCAGAACTGAATGATGAGATCAAAGCCGCAATGAGAGAGGCTGTTGATCAGTTCAAACTGACAAGAGGAGCGTAGTAAATGGCACAGTCCAAGCAGGCTCTGAGATCACGGATCAAGTCCGTAAACAATACGAAGAAGATCACCAGCGCAATGGAGATGATCGCCAATGCCAAGCTTGTTCGTCAGCGTTCACGGATGGAAGCCAACCGTGAATATGCAGAGCGTCTTCAGCAGATGGTAAACGAGATCGTCTTCCGCAATCCCGGGCTGGAGAATGCTTTATTGTACCCTAACGGCAGCACCGGAAAGTTCTCCATTGTCTTCTGCAGTGATCTGGGACTGTGCGGCGGATATAACCAGAATATCCTGAAACTGGCCAGAACCGAGATGACAAAAGAGGATCCCGTCGTACTGATCGGTACGAGCCTCTACCGTTCGATGAAGGAAGAGGGCTTCAACCTGATCCATGATGAACCGATCTCTTCGGATCATCTGATCTTTGAGACATTAAAGCCATGGATCGAAGAGGGAGAAGACAGATATCTGAGAAATGAAGTAGGCTGTGTACAGCTCTTATATACGGTATTTGTCAATACGATGAATTTCCGTGCTTCGGTGGATAAGCTGCTGCCGTGTGAGTTTGTCGGGGAACTGCCGGATGCGCATGACGGTATGCATATCGAAACATTGTTTGAACCGAATGCGGATACGATCCTCAGCAGTCTGATCCCGATGATGATCCAGGATGTTGCCTATTCGGACTGGATGGAATCGACAACGAGTGAGCAGGGAAGCCGCCGTATGGCAATGAAGACAGCGACGGATAACGCAGATGAGCTGAGTGAAAAGCTTCTGCTCGAATACAACAAAGCACGTCAGGCCGCGATCACGCAGGAGATCACTGAGATCGTAGGCGGCTCGGATGCGGTATAGGAAAGAAGGTAACCAAGATGAGCAATACAGGAAAAATCGTACAGGTGATCGGCCCGGTCGTCGATATCAGATTCTCACCCGAGGAACTGCCGGCGATCCGTAATGCGATAAGAATAGAAAAGGGTAACAGCGAGACCATGGTTGCCGAAGTTGCACAGCATATCGGTGATGATATCGTGCGCTGTATCGCCATGAGTTCTACCGACGGTCTTGTCAGAGGCCTTGAATGTGTGGATACAGGTGCACCGATCATGGTACCGGTAGGCAATGAAGTACTCGGACGTATGTTCAATGTACTTGGTGAACCGATCGACGGTCTTGGACCGGTAGAGGCGGAACACCACATGCCGATCCACAGAGCTGCGCCGACCTTTGCCCAGCAGCAGACCACGACAGAGATCCTCGAGACAGGCATCAAGGTCATTGACCTGTTATGTCCGTATTCCAAGGGTGGTAAGGTCGGTCTGTTCGGCGGTGCCGGTGTAGGCAAGACCGTACTGATGCAGGAGCTGATCCACAATATCGCTATCGAGCACGGCGGCCGTTCGGTCGTGGCAGGTGTCGGTGAGCGTACACGTGAAGGCAACGACATGTACAACGAGATGAAGGAGTCCGGCGTACTGAAGAACACGGTTCTGACATACGGACAGATGAATGAGTCTCCGGGTGCCAGAATGCGTGTAGCTCTGTCTGCACTGACAATGGCAGAATACTTCCGTGATGAAGAGAGACAGGATGTCCTTCTGTTTATCGATAACATCTTCAGATTTACCCAGGCTGGTTCAGAGGTATCCGCACTGCTTGGCCGTATGCCCAGTGCCGTAGGTTATCAGCCTACGCTGGCTACCGAGATGGGTCAGTTACAGGAACGTATTACTTCTACCGAGAAGGGTTCGATCACTTCCGTACAGGCGATCTACGTGCCTGCGGATGACCTGACAGACCCGGCTCCGGCAACAGCGTTCTCCCACCTCGATGCCAAGACCGTTCTGGACAGAAGTATCGCAGCTCTCGGTATCTACCCGGCAGTTGATCCGCTGGCATCCGGTTCCCGTATGCTGGATCCGCTGGTTCTCGGTGAAGAACACTACGAGACAGCCCGTGAAGTACAGCAGATCCTGCAGAGATACAAGGAACTGCAGGATATCATCGCTATCCTCGGTATGGAAGAACTCGGTGAAGATGACAAGAAGATCGTCGCCCGTGCAAGACGAGTGCGTAACTTCCTGTCGCAGCCGTTCAGTGTTGCGGAACAGTTCTCCGGTCTCAAGGGTATCTATGTACCTGTAGAAGAGACGGTCAGAAGCTTCCGTGAGATCCTTGCCGGTAAGTATGATGATCTGCCTGAACAGGCATTCATGTCTGTCGGTACGATCGAGGATGTGGTCAAGAAAGCGGAGACTCTCTGATGAGCAGTATTCATTGCCGGATCATAACACCGCGGGGTGTATACAAGGAGATGGATACACCGATCCTGAATCTGGATACAGTGGACGGACAGCGGGGTATTCTGCCTGAACATATGCCGCTGGTAACGGTCCTGAAGATCGGGAAGATGTCAACGGTGGAAAACGATGTCCGTGAGGAATATGCAATTGCCGGCGGTGTCGTATACTTCCGTGACAACCAGGCAGAGATCCTGACCGATGCGATCGAAAACAAGAACGAGATCGATATGGAAAGAGCCGAAAATGCCCGCAAACGTGCAGAGCAAAGGATCAATTCGGGTAACCCGAACTTTGATCTGAAGAGAGCTGAAGTTGCCCTGCAGAAGGCACTGAACAGACTTTCCTTCCGATAAATTACCAGAAAGCCGTATCACTGATATGGCTTTCTTCATCTTCAAGAGAAAGAAGGCAGACAATGATCCGTGAAGGATATATACCGTTTAAGGGATATCAGACATACTATCGTATCGCCGGAGAGGATACCGGCAAAGCACCGCTGATACTGCTTCATGGCGGACCGGGCTCCACACATAACTACTTTGAGGTGCTGGACCGGCTGGCAGATACAGGCAGAGAGATCATCATGTATGATCAGCTTGGATGCGGGAATTCCTACCTGGACGGTCATCCCGAACTCTGGTGCGCAGAGACATGGGCAGACGAACTGCAGACGCTGATCACTCATCTGGGCATACAGGAGTATCATCTGCTCGGGCAGTCCTGGGGCGGCATGCTGGCACTGTACTGCCTGATCGAAAAGAAGATGACAGGTATAAAGAGTGTGATCCTTTCCAGCACATTGTCCTCTTCCGCACTGTGGGCTCATGAACAGCACAGACTGATCTCAATGATGTCAGAGGAAGACAGGAAAGCGACAGCCCGGGCCGAAAAGACCGGAAACTTTGATGATCCCGCCTGCGTACAGGCAACCGACCGATACATGAAGCTGCACTCTGCCGACATACAGCCGGATGCGCCGGAATGCCTGCGCAGGGAGAAGAGGAGCGGACATGAGGCATATCTGACAGCCTGGGGACCGTGTGAGTACTTTCCTACAGGGACACTCAAAGACTTTGACGTTACGCAGAGACTTGGTGAGATCAATATACCGGCACTGGTGATCTCCGGCACCAACGATCTCTGTACACCGTTAGTCGCCAAGACGCTGTATGACGGCATCCCGCAGGCACGCTGGGAACTGTTTGACGGAGCCAGACATATGGTCTTTGCGGAACAGACAGAGAAATACTGTGCATTATTGAGAACGTGGATGGCAGAGAATGACTGAGGAGAAAGGTATGAAGAAGGAAGCAGTAAACCCGATACTTCCGCTTTCGGAGTATCATCCCGACGGCGAACCGCATGTATACAATGACAGAGTATATCTGTTCGGCAGTCATGATCAGCAGGATGGTGATACCTTCTGCATGCTTGATTATGTCTTCTGGTCGGCACCCGTGGATGATCTGTCCGACTGGTCAAACAAGGGCGCAAACTACTCGGTAAAACAGGATCCCCTGTACGGGAAGAAGATGCGCTACATGTATGCGCCGGATGTTGTGCAGGGCAATGACGGCAGATACTACCTGTATTACTGTCTCTCCGGCAAGTACGGTAAGGGAGGATATGCCAATCCGATCAGTGTGGCTGTATGCGATACACCGGATGGCAAATATGAATATCTGGGTGTGGTCAGAAACAGCGACGGGACTCCGCTAATGAAGTATGCCTGCTTTGATCCGGGGCTGATCAACGATCAGGGTACCATCAGGCTGTATTACGGCACGACGATCCCCTGGCTGGAAAATGTACAGCCGGAATGGCTG
>CADBMY010000321.1 GCA_902795905.1 uncultured Erysipelotrichaceae bacterium | reverse complement strand
TGGATCAGTCATCCATGGTGTATATCATCCTGGCTGTCTACGGCACAGGGATCTATGTCCTCCTCAGAATACTGATCGATCTGCTTACAAGAATATGGAAGATATACCGGCAGAGATTCTCCGGGATCACTCTGGACCGCCGGAAAGCCATGTTGCTGCTGAGCGTATGCTGGCTGCCGTATTACCTGGTCCTGTTTCCGGGGGCGCTCTGGTATGATACCGGAGCTGAACTTGAACAGTTCTTCGGGGTCGTGCCCTTTAACAATATGAATCCGTTCCTGCAGACCATACTGATCGGCTCGTTTACCGCATTTGGCAAAATGATCGGCAGTGTATCGGTTGGTATCGCGCTGTATACCGGGCTGCAGGCACTGTTTGCACTCTGGGTCATTACGGAAGGGCTTTTCACGGTTACGGAACTGCTGGACCTGAATAATAAACACATCCTGTACTGTCTGCTGGCATATGCAGTGATCCCGATCTATCCGCTGTATGCATTTGCGGTCGGCAAGGATTTTAACTGGAGTGTCAGTATTCTGCTTTGTCTGATCTGTACTGCGAAGATCCTGCATGATCCCGATGCCTTCTTTGGGAAGAAGCGGAATACCGTTGTGTTTGTGCTTGCACTGGTTCTGGTCAGTCTTTTACGAAACTCCGGTCTGCCGATTGCGGTATTGGCTGTCCTGATCTCGTTTTTAGCCCTGCGTTATCCGCATTCTTACAAAAAGACGCATATCTCTGCCGCTGTATCGTTCATCGTGCTGATGCTGTTCTGGCACCAGATATTCCTGCCGTTCATGCATGTCAGTAAAGAGGGAAATGCCAAGGAGAACTACTCCGTACCTTTACTGCAGCTTGCCAGAGCGGTCAACGATTATCCGGAAGACTTTTCTGCTGAGGATGAAACGGTGATCGGCAGGGTCGTTGACATTGACGCTGTCAAGAATCTCTATGATCCCGATCTGTCTGACAGTATCAAGAACACGTACAACAATGATGCTTCGGAAGAAGATATCAATGCCTTTACGGGTCTCTACCGGAGGGAGTTTGCGAGACGTCCCCTGTGCTATATTGATGCCCTGATCGCAAAGTCATACGCATACTTTGATCCGGATGCTGACGGTACGGAGAAACCGTACGCTGTCGGCGGCAACTACGCTTCCGCAAGGACCGAGGGACTGGATCTTGAGATCCGTTATCTGTCGGAACGTCTGCCGTATATCATCTCCGGTCTGATCGTACGTTTAAGAAGTGTTCCGCTTGTGGGTATTATGACGAAGTGCGGAATATGGGTATGGATCTATCTTGTGGCATTTATCTATCAGGTCAAACGTTTATCATGGAAACAGCTGTTACTGTTTGTGCCCGGCCTGGCCGTACTGATCGGTCTTCTGTTTACACCTGTGAACGGCTATTTCAGGTATGTACTGCCGATCGTCATGCTGGTGCCTTTATCTGTGCTTTCGTGTTTTAAAAAGTCGATTCACTGATCTGTTTGCCACGGGGAACAGCAGAGTATATACTTTGTGAGTGTATATGGAAAAGGACAGTAAAGAAAGATCTGCCGCATATAAGACAATACTGTTTCTGCAGAAGACGGTACTGATCTTTTTTTCTGTACTGTTTGTGTCTGTTCTTATCTCGGCACTGACGGAGACGGCTTACTTTGACCCGGAGCTGTACCGCCAGGAACATGTCCTGTTCGCAAAGGATAATCTCTTCCTGAATGTCCTGGGGATCCTGATCATGGCTGTGCTCTGCGCTGTATTCTCCGGCTGGAAGATCAGAAAGAAACATACGCGTATGATCCTTGGTCTGCTGTTATTTGTGAGTCTTGCCTGGGTAGCTGTCTGTCAGAGTTCTCCGGGCGGGGACTCAGCATATGTATATAATCTTGCGGCAGAGCTGAACCGCGGAAATACCGCAGCCCTGCAGACACCCGCCAACATCTTCTACTACACGATCTATCCGTTCCAGTTTGGCATGGTCATGTTTATTCAAGCCTGTACGTTTCTCTTTGACAGGGGCGGGTATATCATTGTCGGGCTTGTGAATGCTGTACTGCTGATTCTTTCGTACAGCTGTCTGTTATCCGTGGCTGAGTATCTGTCTGCGGATGGCAGGCCGAAGAAGATCCTGCTGTTCCTGCTGGCCGTATCCTTACAGCCTCTTCTGATGTGTACATTCTGTTACGGGATCATTCCTTCGTTTTCCTTTACGTTATTCTCGATCCTGTATTTTGTGAAATGGCTGAAGAATGACAGTATCGTCAGTTTTATCGTCTGTGTTCTGTTCCTCAGCATCGCTGTTATCCTGAAACAGAATGCCCTGATCATTGCGATTGCCTACTGTATCATTATCCTCTGTCAGTCTGTGTACAGAAAAAGGATGCTCAAACTGCTGCTGGTGATCCCGGTCGTACTGCTTCCGCTTGCGGGAACACAGCTCGTGCAGAAACATTATGAACGTTTGGGAGACGTGCAGTATGGCGAAGGGCTGAAGACCGTCAACTGGTTTGTATTAGGCTCAAGTGACGGGGAGATGGGTCCGGGATGGGATAATTCCTACGTTAAGTATCTTCGCCGTGAAGTCAATGATGATACGGATATGATCAACCGGATCAGTGAAGAAAAGGCTGCGGAGATCATTGAAGGATTCCTTCAGTCACCCGGCAGCGCTCTGTCCTTTTATTATCGTAAGAATGCATCCCAGTGGACCGAAACAACTTATCAGTCGATCTGGGTAAGCAAGGTAAAACCACATCTTGGCTTATTCGGTGATACATATGAGATCGTCTATTCCCATGAGTATCTGCTTCGTCTTGTCATGGATATGATCGCCCAGTTTGTCTACGTATCCTTCTTTGCCGGACTGCTGTTCCTGACCGGAGATCATTTCAGAGACGATACAGACGGTACGGTATTACTGACGTATGATCTGTTTGCGCTGATCGTTCTCGGCGGTCTGCTGTACCATACGGTATTTGAGGCCAAGTCACAGTACATACTGATTTACTATATGTATATGCTGCCGATCTCTTCGCTTGGCGTATACAGAGTATACCGGATGATTCAGGAACGCAGAAAGTCCGCAGATACCATCTGAGTTACGGTTTTACTCTGCCGTATCCGACAAAGTCACCCAGGTGATCGGATACGCTGACGCCAAGACCGTGGACACCGCGCCAGTTCATTGCTGAATAATAGATTCTGTACTCAGAATCTGTTTTTACGATGGAGGACCTGTACATGTTGTTATCCCAGCCGTGCTGTGCTCCGCGCATTACGACCTTCGGGGTGCTGAAGCTGACCAGATCCTCTGATTCGGTAAGAAAGAGTACCCAGTGTCTGTCACCGCTGGGGTTCTTGGCCATTACCAGGAATACATATCTGCCGTTATCTTCGATCACATCAAGATGCCAGGGAGTGTGGTGGATCCCGGTTTCTTCCTCGTAGTATTCCAGCTGTGTACGGCGGACGAAGACAGGTTCATCCGTACCGTTATACGTATACTGATCGATCGCATATTCGCCGTTTTCTATACATACCACCCAGATCATATACTCTTTGCCTGTCCAGATCAGGGCCGGGGAGAGGTAGTGCGAGAAGATCTCACCCGCACTGTCAAGGGCAATGATCTCGTCAGACCAGTGTACGCCGTCTTTTGATGTTCTGTAACACAGGACTTCGTGCACGGGAAGGGCGGCTGTATTACTGACATAGCGGTACCAGCATTCCAGTTCACCTGTATCCTCACGGTATACCAGATGCGTATCGGAATCGTAGCCGTCACCGCGGGGATCATCGATCGGGTTGCCGTTGATGTTCGTCCAGGTATAGCCGTCATCGGAGCAGGCGATACAGGGGTTCTCAAATTCTTCGATATACCAGGGATACGGGGTATATGCCATCCAGTAGGCATGACCCGCAAAGCCCTCTTCGATAAATAATACTTTGGGATGACAGATCTGTCTGTTGCCGGCATAGGTGATCAGATTCAGAGGATCCATCGCATTTGCGTACTCCAGACGATAGTGATCAGTAATATCGGCAGATGATATCTGATCCTCATGAGGCTGTCCGCCGCTTCTCAGCAGATAGAACTGTTCGCGCAGACCGGATTCCAGCATTCTGCCGTAAGGTGTAGGCAGGTAGTATTTCTTTACGCATACTGCCAGGATCGCGGCACAGGCAATCCCGATCAGTATCAGTGTTGTTTTCTTTCTTTTCATGGCAGTCCTTATTTCTTCTACTATGATACCTGTTTTTACCTGTACGAGGAAATGTTTCTTCTGCTGCACCGGTATTTTTCGTTTCCGGAGAATTCTGTTTTCATATCCGTAACATAACCATATTTGGTATAATTTTGAGTATGGTTGAACTGATCAAGAAGATCATCGCGTGGATCTATGCTGTGCTGGGTATTACCGGCAGGCGTTTTCAGCGTACATACAGCGATCCGAATGTGATCAGGATCGTGAATTACCACCGTACGCCGAAAAACGAACTGAAGACTTTTGCCAGGCAGCTGCGCTGGTACCGTAAGGTATTTGTGAATATCGATCATGAACAGTTTGTGAAGTTCATGAACGGGGAGCTGACACTGGAAAAGCCGGGTGTGATCCTGAGCTTTGACGACGGTCTGCTGAATAACTATGAACAGGCGCTGCCCTTACTGGAGAGATACGGATTTACCGGATGGTTCATGGTCTCTGCCGGCAATGCGGACGGTGTTGAGTACATGACCTACGAGAATATGCAGGATCTGATCCGAAGAGGGCATGTGATCGGCTGTCATACCTTTACCCACCACCGCATGGATGAAGCAGATACCGAAGAGATCCTTGAGAAGGAGATCACGGAGGCAGGCATGCTGCTGGAGGATATGCTGGATACGAAGATCGATATCTTCTGCTGGTGCGGCGGTGAAGAGAATACCTACACGGCAAAGGCAGAAGAGAAGATCGAACAGTCATACAGATATGGTTTCATGACCAACAGTGATCTTGTGCATCCGGATACCGACAGATATCATCTGCAGAGAACAAATGTTGAAGCGAGATGGCCGCTGGCTCTGGCTCAGTTCCAGCTGGCAGGTTTCATGGATGATATGTATAAAGAGAAGCGTGAAAGAGTCAATGCAATCACTGCACGGGAGGCAGAATGAAGATACTGATCACAGGAGCCCGGGGCTTTGTCGGGAAGAACCTGACCGAGAATCTGAAGAATATCCAAAGCGGAAAGAACCGCACAAGACCGGATCTGAAGATCGATGAGATCTATGAATATGATCTTGGCTCTACAGCGGAAGAACTGCAGACATACTGCGAACAGGCAGACTTTGTCTTTCATCTGGCAGGGGTAAACCGTCCCAAGGATCCTGCCGAGTATATGAGCGGCAATTACGGCTTTTCATCCGTGCTGCTGAATACGCTGGAACAGTGCGGGAATAAAGCAGGTGTGATGCTGTCGAGTTCGGTACAGGCAACGCTTGCGGGCAGGTTCGCCGGTTCTGTTTACGGAGAATCCAAACTGGCAGGGGAAGAGCTGTTCTTTGCCTATGCAGAGCGTACCGGAGCTCCGGTATATGTCTACCGCTTCCCGAATCTTTTCGGCAAATGGTGCCGTCCCAACTACAACAGTGCCATAGCGACATTCTGCCACAATACTGCCAATGATCTGCCGATCACCGTCAATGACCGCAGCACCGAACTGGAACTGCTGTATATCGATGATCTGATCGAAGAGATGCTGGATCTTCTGGAGAGCAGGGAACATCACTGCAGCTATGACGGTGTAAATGCAGTAGCACAGGCAGACGGCAGATACTGCCATGCCCCGGTAACACACCGTGTGACACTTGGAGAGATCGCCGACCTGCTGCAGGAATTCAAGGCTCAGCCGAAGACGCTGGTCGTACCGGAGATCCCGGCAGGATCATTTGCCAAGAAGCTCTACAGCACATATTTATCGTATCTTCCGGCAGAGAAGACGATATTTGATCTGAAGACAAACAGTGACCACAGAGGCAGTTTTACGGAACTGCTGAAGACCGTAAGCGGCGGCCAGTTCTCGGTGAATATCTCGAAACCGGGCATCACCAGGGGACAGCACTGGCATAACACGAAGTGGGAATTCTTCATCGTTGTCAAGGGACACGCAGTGATCGAAGAAAGAAAGATCGGCACTGACGAGGTCAGACGCTTTGAAGTAAGCGGTGAACACATTCAGGCAGTGATGATGCTGCCGGGATATACGCATAACATTATCAATCTTTCCGATACGGAAGAACTGATCACCCTGATGTGGGCAAACGAACAGTTTGATTCCAATCACCCGGATACATATTACGAAGAGGTATAAGTGAAGATCGCATTTATCAACAGTGTAGCAGGATTCGGCAGCACCGGCAGACTTGTATACTACCTGTCAAAGACCGAAGGTGTGACATCCCGGATCTATTACGGCCGCAAGAAGAATATGACTGATGCGGATGTTTTCCGCATGACTTCTTTCTTCGGCAATGTCTGCCATGCTCTGGCTACCTACACGATGGATGCCCATGGTTTTGCCAATAAACATGAGACGGAGAAGATGCTGAAGGATATGCGGGAATTCGGACCCGATCTTGTACATCTTCATAATCTGCACGGCTATTATCTGAACGTGGAGACACTGTTTAAGGGACTCAGGGAACTGGATGTACCGGTGATCTGGACGTTCCATGACTGCTGGCCGATGACCGGACACTGTGCGCACTACGATTCGCTGAATTGCATGAAATGGCAGAGCGGATGTGAAAACTGTCCGGCCCTTTCGCGTTATCCGGTGACCTGGAACGGCAGGCATGTCAAAGAGAACTACGAAAAGAAGAAGAGGATCTTTACCTCCCTCGATAAACTGACGATCGTTACCCCGAGCCAATGGTTAGCTGATCAGGTGAAACAGTCTTATCTGAAGGATATCGACACAAGAGTGATCCATAACGGTATCGATCTTTCGATATTCAAACCAACGGAGAATGACTTCAAGAAGATGTTCATGATCGAAAACAAGTTCCTGATCATGACGGCCGCAAGTGTATGGACACATGAGAAGGGACTCCACGATCTGGTGCAGTTCAGCCGGATGCTC
The DNA here is from genome assembly GCA_902795905.1 of uncultured Erysipelotrichaceae bacterium. Classification (GTDB taxonomy): domain Bacteria; phylum Bacillota_I; class Bacilli_A; order Erysipelotrichales; family Erysipelotrichaceae; genus Bulleidia. Next base: position 1,346 of record CADBMY010000321.1, on the reverse strand, counting down.
AGAGATGATGAGTGTCTTGCAATCGTCGGTATCCGGGATGATCAGAAGGAGATGTTCCCGCACAGTACGATCACGATCACAAGAACCAACAGCCAGAAGGAAATGGCAGAGATGTATACAGCAGCCGATGTACTGCTGAATCCGACCCTGGAAGATACGTTTCCTACCGTGAACATGGAAGCTCTGGCCTGCGGTACGCCGGTCATCACGTATAACACCGGAGGATCGCCGGAGATCCGCGATGAAAAGACCGGGATCGTCGTAAAGAAGGGCAGTCTTTCCGGTCTGCGTGAAGCGCTGGATCAGCTGCGTGAACATCCGTTTACAGACGAAGACTGCATCGAACGCGCAAAGCAGTTTACGTACAGCCGGATGCTTGAGGAATATGCCCAGCTGTACAGGGAGAAGACGGCATGAAAAAGAAGAAAGTATGCTGGATAAGCAATACTCCGTCTCCGTACAAGGTTGCCTTCATGAACCTGCTCGGTGAAAAGACGGAACTGCTGTGTCTGTTTGAAAAACACTCGGAAAGTGACCGGGAGAGTTCCTGGTATGATTATGAATCCAAGAATTTTAAAGCTGTTTACCTGGAACACGGGAATATGCGCAGAGAGATCAGAAAGGCAGCTCTCGAGTATGATCTGCTGATCAACTCCGACTACTCCAATCCGATCTGTATGTACGCTTCCTGGGTCTTCCGCAGAAGACATAAGAAGGTATGCATACACGCAGACGGCGGTCTTGCGGTACCGCGGGGACTGGTCGACAAAGTGATCTCATTTGTCATGAAGAAAGCGGATTTCTACCTCAGTTCCGGTCTTGAAGTTAATAAATACTTTGCCTATTACGGGATCCCGGAAGAGAAGATCCGTCTGTACCGGTTTGCGGATATGAATCAGGCAGAGCTGCAGAAAGCTTCAGAGATGGCTCAGGACAAGCAGAAATACCGCAAAGCCTGTGAATATACCGAGGATGTGATCTTCCTCTATGTCGGACAGCAGATCCCGCGTAAGGGCATTGATATCCTTGTACAGGCAGCGAAAGATCTGCCGGAGAATATCGGTGTATGGATCATCGGCGGCAAGCCCGAGGAACATGTATCCGCATATGTGCAGGAACATGGTCTTTCCCGTGTACACTTCCTGCCGTTTATGAGTAAATACGAGCTCTATGAATACTATGCCGGAGCCGATGTTTTCGTACTGCCGACAAGATATGATATCTGGGGTCTTGTGATTAACGAAGCGATGGCCTTCGGGCTGCCGGTGATCTCCACAAACCGCTGTGTAGCCGCTCTGGAGTTCAGCCGTGACAGTGACAGTATGATCATTACGGAGGCAGAGAAT
>CADBMY010000320.1 GCA_902795905.1 uncultured Erysipelotrichaceae bacterium | reverse complement strand
GAAGTCGCGGAAGAAGAGACCGAGGCTGAGGAGAAGGAAGATCTTGTCATCATCGGCGGCGGTGTCGGCGGTTATGTATCGGCGATCTATGCGGCAAAGAAGGGCATGTATGTGACACTGATCGAGAAGGATAAGCTGGGCGGTACCTGCCTGAATGTGGGATGTATACCGACCAAGACACTGATCCGTTCGGCCGAAGTGAACAGACTCGTGAATACAGCTGAGACTTTTGGTATCCATACGGAAGGCAAGGCACAGCCGGATATGAACAGGATCATTGACCGCAAGAACGCAGTCGTCAGAAAACTGGTATCCGGTATTGAATTCCTGATGAAGAAGAATGCGGTAAAGGTCATTCGAGGTACAGCAGCCATGAAGGATGATCATACCGTTGTTGTGGATAATGCAGGCACGAAGACAGAGCTGAATTTCCGCAACCTGATCATTGCCTCGGGCAGTAAGATCTCCCGGCTCAATATCCCCGGTATTGATCTGCCGTGCGTGATCAACAGTACCCAGGCGCTGGATCTGAGAGAACTGCCGGCAAGGATCACGGTCATCGGCGGCGGTGTCATCGGTCTCGAGTTCGCGTTCCTGTACAGTGATCTCGGTGCTGAAGTCACAGTTGTGGAATACATGGACAGAGTGATCCCGGTCAACGATCATGATCTTTCGGAAGAGATCGTACGTCTTGGCAAGGCGAAAGGCATCCGTTTTGCGCTTTCTGCGAAGGTAACAGAGATCCGTGAGGAAAACGGTCAGGCTGTAACGGTATACGAGAAGGACGGCAGACAGGAAACAGCTGTCAGCGACAAGGTCCTCGTAGCTGTCGGCAGAGAGCCGAACATGGACGGTCTGGAATTACAGAATACATCCATCGTTCTGAATGAGCGTAACCGCGGTATCAAGGTCAATGAATACATGCGTACGAATGTTGAGCACATCTATGCCGTCGGTGATGTCAATAACCTGATCCAGCTTGCGCATGCGGCTGAACATCAGGGCATTATCGCCGTAGACGATATGCTGGGGAATGCGCATCCGTTCCGCCGGGAGCTGGTGCCCAGTGTGATCTTTACTTCCCCGGAGATCGCGTCTGTCGGCTTTGGTGAAGATGATCTGAAGAAAGCAGGCAAAACATATAAGACCGGAAGATTCAGCTATGCGTCCAACGGCAAGGCTCTTGCGATGGGTGAGAGCGAAGGATACGTCAAGATCATGAAGGATGAGAATGATGTGATCCTCGGCGGTGCTGTGATCGGTGCCGATGCCGCAAGTCTGATCGAAGTGATCAACGCAGCCGTAACCAACGGTATGAAGGACAGTGATCTGCAGAAGATGACATTTGCGCATCCGACAACTGCAGAAGTGGTATACGAGGCCGCAATGGATCTCGGTATCGGCGCTCTGCACGAATAGTCATGAATATCATTGTTTCTCCTGTATATGATCCGTATCTGAATGTGGCGGCAGAGAAGTATCTGTTTGATACCTGTACGGAAGATACGCTGTATTTCTGGGTCAATGATCCCTGTGTCGTGATCGGTAAGAACCAGAACCCCCTGCTCGAGTGTGATCAGGCATATATGCGTGATGAGGGTATCCTGCTTGTGCGCAGATTTACCGGCGGCGGTGCTGTCTACCAGGATCACGGGAATCTCAATGTCTCCCTGATCAGCAGGGATAGAGACGCCGAAATCTTTGCCGGGTATATGCAGAAAGCACTGCAGGCATGCGGCATTAACGCCGTGATCTCCGGCAGGAATGATCTGACTGTTGATGGCAGAAAGATCTCCGGTACAGCCTCAATGACCGAAGACGGCAGATATCTGCGTCACGGTACACTGCTGCTTGGTACGGATACCGAAAAAATGATGAAAGCTCTGCGTCCCTCCGATCTGAAGGTACATTCACACGGGGTAGACTCGGTACGTTCCAGAGTCATGAATCTGCAGGAGAAATACCCGGATATCACGGTGGAAAAGATACAGGATGCTCTGCGTTCATGCTTTCCCGGATATGCAGAACAGGAATACCCGGACAGTATGCCGGAGGTATGGGATCTTTGCCGGAAACTGCAGTCGGAAGCGTGGCTGCAGCGGGAAACACCGGGGTATGATGCCCTGCTCGAACACCGTACGGATCATGCGACATACCGATTGACGGTACAGGTAAGACAGCAGAAGATCACTTCTGTTTCGGTATACAGCGACAGCCTGGAAGATGAAGATATGCAGGGATTCTGCAGAAGTCTGCAGGGCAGAATATTTGACCCTGAGATGATTCTCGAAGAACTGAAAAATATCGCGAAATAATAAACAAATTGGCTGGTTTGCGTTACAATGATGTTAGAGAATCACAGATTCAATAGGAGGATAATATGGCATTATTTGATTTCTTAAAAGGAAAGAAAGACAAGGCTGAAGAGAAAGTTGAACAGGCCGCCAAAGAAGTAAAACAGGAAGCAAAAGCTACGGTAACTGCTGCCAAGAAGGAAGTAAAGACATTCGCGACAGCTGCCAAGACAGAGGCAGGAAAGGCTGCTGAAAAAGCAAGAGCCGAAGCTGCTCAGGCTGCTGCACAGGCTAAAGTCACAGCGAAGAAGGTAGAAGTTAAGGCTGCCAACGCTGTTGACGAAGTCAAGGCTGAAGCAAAGGCTGCTGCTGAATCCGTCAAGACAGCGACAGCTACAGTCACAAAGCGTGAGACATTCAGAGAGCCTGCTAAACCTCTTACAGCAATCGCTAAGGAAGTTATCCGCGGTGAGTGGGGCAACGGCGAAGAGAGAAAGCAGAAACTGGAAGCTGCCGGCTTCAAGTATGATGAAGTACAGAAGCTCGTCAATGATGCTCTGGCAGGTAAGGTAAACCTGGATGCACCGGCTGCACCGAAGGCTGATCTGAAGCCGATCGAAGAAGTTGCTAAGGAAGTTATCCGCGGCAACTGGGGCAACGGTGAAGAAAGAAAGCAGAAACTGGCTGCTGCAGGTTATGACTACGCAGCTGTACAGGCTAAAGTTAACGAACTGCTGAAATAAGCTGAAAGAGAGTAAAGG
>CADBMY010000319.1 GCA_902795905.1 uncultured Erysipelotrichaceae bacterium | reverse complement strand
TCATCTTAGTTTTGAATATGAACTGAAGCAGGCGAAGGAACAGGCGGCAGCGGAAGGCCGTGCGGAAGGCATAGCCCAGGGACGTGCAGAAGGAATCGCTGAGGGACGTGCGGAAGGCATCGCTGAGGGACGTGCAGAAGGCATCGCTGAAGGGCGTGCGGAAGGGAGAACTGAAGGCCGCGCAGAAGCTATCGTATCGTTTGTGGATATACTTGAACGATATGGTACAGAAAAAGAAAAGATCCGGGAACAGATCATGGAGACATTTCATCTGAGCAGTGAAGAGTATGACCGGATCGTGTCAGGCAGACAGCAGTAATGAAAAGGCTTCGGAAGAAGCCTTTATTATACCTGCAGATCTTCCGGAGCTTCCCGTTTCCGGTACTGTGCCGGGGAATAACCGGTAATATCACGGAAAGTGCGGATGAAGTAATTTGGTGTATTGAAGGCAAGCTTGTCTGCGATCTCCCGTACGGAGAGTCTCGTTGACTTCAGCAGGGTCTTGGCCCGTTCGACTTTGGCAGAGCGGATATAGGCGGAGAGGGACTGCCCGGTCTCCTTCCTGAATTTCTCCGTCAGGTAATACTCGGTATACCCGGCAAGCGCCGCAAGATCGGCTGTATATATCTTCCGGTCCAGGCTGAGATTGATATAGTCACAGCACTTCTGGATGGCATGGGAATAGTTCGGATTGCTGTGGAGGTAGTGGACCTGATAGACAAAATCATGGTACATGGCATAGGAGAGGGCCATGAGTTCTCCGGAATCCCGGCAGTCTTCCGCAGATTGTATATAGGAATCACCGAGCGGATAGGCAATATCCGGAGAAAGACCGCCGTCCATGGCAGCCCGTGAAACAAGTGTTGTAAAGACAACGATGTTTGTCTTCATCTGACGCAGGGGATCTCTGCCCCTGACCGGTACCCCGGAGCTTAATGCCGTACTGTTCTGCAGGGCATCCATATAATCGATATCTCCGCGTCTGACCGTATCCAGCATGGCTTTTTCGGAAATATATACCTTGGAGCGGTCACGGCTGGCGGCAGGTATTTCCGAAGAGGAATGTGTCCGGTAGCTTCCCTGCAGGGTCTGCAGATCCAGTTTCTGCCCGGTCAGCGTATTGTGGATGATCAGCACATAGCGGATGAATACCGCGTAGGACATCACCGGGAAATTGCTCAGATGGCAGCAGAGATCATCGGACCAGGCTGAACTGACCGGATCTCTGATATACGCGATCAGACCGTTTCTGATCTGCGCCTCTTCCGGCGGGGCATAGAAGACCGGTCCGACCACAAAGACCAGATCCCGGTTGCGCTCCGACTCATACGTCAGAGCCCACTGCATGCCTATGGGAGAACCGATGATCTCCGGGTATGTATTCTCCGTATCCCTGGCATAGGAGATGACCTTGTCCGTTCCCCCGAAGGTATGGAAAGTCTTCTCCAGCAGGTCATGTTCCTGTTGGGGACAGGAGGAAGCCACATAGTCTCCTTTTCTGTCATAACACCAGACATACAGTTTTTCGCTTTGCGGGAGAAGACTCTGAAAGAGTAACAGATTCTGTTCACCCTTAGTCATGGATGTTGCCATAAAGTGCACCTCATTTCCTGTAAAAGTGTGATTATACTGCTTATAATCGGTATATCTGATACTATAATAACCCGAATAATTATAATTTTATCCCTATTTTTTGGCTGTCTGAAGAAAACGCTTACATATACAATGCAATTGTATGGTGCTTCAGGGGAAGCAGACAAAGAAAAGGAGAGATAACTCATGACAAAGGATTCAATTACACAGACATCCACTGAGAGCGTGGAATACCGCCGCGCCAAACTCTGGCAGATCATTCTGGTAGCCTTCAATGCCTTCAACGGCATGGCAGTATACTTCCTGATCGGTCTTGCCAGCTATTCCGCAAGTATCGGCTACGGCATCGCGACCCTGGCTGTCGGCGGACTGCTCACTTTCACACGTATCTTCGATGCGATCACAGACCCGATCCTGGCCTTCCTGTATGACCGTGTCATGACCCCGTTCGGCAAGGTCCGTCCGCTGATGCTGGCGGGCTGGGCGATCCAGTGTGCAGGTCTTCTCTGCATGTTCAATTTCTTCTCCAGCAAGGGCCACGGGGTAGCGACATTCCTCGGCTTCTACATGCTGTATGTCATCGGTTATACGATCATCAACATGACAGCACAGACACTGCCGGCCCTGATGACCAACGATCCCAAACAGCGTCCTACGGTAGGTGTATGGCAGACAGCACTGAACTACATCACACCGATGGCTCTGAACATCATCGTTTATACAAAGCTGATGCCGGCATACGGCGGCAGCTTCAACCAGGAATTCCTGAATGTCGTCACATGGCTGTGCGTAGGTATCTCCCTGATCGGTGTGATCCTCGTATGCATCGGTATCTCCGCATATGACAAGCCGGAGAACTTCGAAGGCATCGGCAAGACGGAGCACCTGAAACTGAAGGACATGGTCGATGTTCTGAAGAACAACAAGCCTCTGCAGAGCTATATCATCTCGGCATCTTCCGATAAGGTCGCCCAGCAGGCATCTTCCGCATCCATCGTCAGCACGATGCTGAACGGTATCCTGATCGGCAATATGGGACTGGCAACGACCCTGAGCATGATCGGCATGTTCCCGAGCATTCTGTTTGCGGTCTACGGCGCCCGTTATGCAGGTAAACACGGAAACAAGGAATCCATCGTTACCTGGACAAGAAACAGTCTGATTGCCAATGTGGTTATGATTCTGTTCTTCTGCATCGTCCGCTTCACCGTCGGGACACAGTCCATTGCCCATATGGGAATTCCAATGATCGTGTTTGTGGTTCTGACATTTGTGGTCAACGGCTTTGCAATGTGCGTTACGACAGCCAATACCGGCTTCATGGCTGATATCATTGACTATGAACTCGACCGTTCCGGCAAGTATATTCCGGCGGTTGTCACAGGTACCTACAGCCTCGTAGACAAGATCGTCTCTTCGTTCTCCGCTGCCATCGCGACAGGCTGTGTAGCCCTGATCGGTTATACGACAACGATGCCGCAGCCGGGTGATCCTTCCACATCAGGCGTATTCTTCATGACAATGTTCCTGAGATACGGTCTGGCGGTACTCGGCTTCCTCTGCACACTGTGGGCAATGAAGAGCTGCAATCTTGACCGGAAGGAAATGGAAAGAGTACAGAAGGATATTGCGGACAGAAAAGAAGCAGCACAGGCAGAGTTCTTTGAGGAAGAACTTCATAAGGGAGACGCACATGCGTAAAACAACGATACTGAAAGACAACTGGAAATTCCTGAAGGCAGATATCCCCTGTGAGACAGCGGTACAGTATGCTGCACAGGGAGAATCTGTAACCCTTCCGCATACCTGGAACGCTGAAGACGGCCAGGACGGAGGCAACGACTACCACAGAGGCGCATGCTGGTACGTGCGTGAACTGAGCAAAGAGGAAACGGACGGAGAGCATCTTTTCCTGGAGTTTGCCGGAGCTGCGATGAGTGCCGATGTTTACCTGAACGGGACGCATCTCGCGCATCATGACGGCGGTTACTCGGCGTTCCGCTGTGAGCTGACAGAACACCTGTCAGAGAAGAATATCCTGGCTGTACGTGTCGATAACAGTGATTCGAGAACGGTATATCCGCAGAAAGCAGACTTTACGTTCTACGGCGGACTCTACCGTCCGGTCAGCCTGATCGCTGTCCCGGAAGAACACTTTGAACTGCTCAAGGACGGCACACCCGGCATCAAGGTCACACCGGCAGTCGATCTTGAAAAGAAATGCGCGCATGTGACCGTAGAGACATGGCATAACGGCACAAGCGTGGACATCACGGTCAACGGGGAAACAAAGACAGTAGAAAACAAGGCCGAGTTCGTGATCGAAGATGTCCATCTCTGGGATGGTCTCGATGACCCGTACCTGTATACCGCAAGTGCCAGGCTCAGCTCCGGCGATGAAGTCAGCACAAGATTCGGCTGCCGGGTATTCACCTGTGATCCGCAGAAGGGCTTCTTCCTCAACGGACGAAGCTATCCGCTGCGCGGGGTCAGCCGCCATCAGGACCTGAAGGGCAAAGGCAATGCGTTAAGCAAAGAAGACATGGCAGCTGACATGGCGATCATCCGTGAACTCGGGGCCAACACACTGCGTCTTGCCCACTACCAGCATGCCCAGGAGTTCTA
>CADBMY010000318.1 GCA_902795905.1 uncultured Erysipelotrichaceae bacterium | reverse complement strand
TGTCCGTGTCAATGATCATGTCTTTTTCGGCGAAGACAGCGAATTGGAGCTTGGTGCCGTCAGTCTCTCTGTCAGGGTCATCAGGTTCCAGGATCACCGGGGTAAAGCCGATGTGTTCAATGATCTCTCTGTTGCGTGCTCTGACCGGTTCATCCTGTTCGTAACTGTAGTAATATGGTTCATCTCTGGCATCCGGTCCGTAACAGGCAATGTCCGGGTCAAGTGAGATGACAGCGTAGTAATCTGTTCTGCCGGAGATATCACGCTGTACATGATCGTGCATCATCCGCATCATTCTTTTGAAGATACCCTGCCTGCGGAAGACTTCAGTAACATAGGCATTGGTAAAGAACAGTACCTGTCCAATGTGATCCTTTACCGGACGTTCTTCTTCATCATGCAGGAGCCAGGCATCCTCCGCAAAGTACATCTCTGCCAGGATGTAGTACGCAAGATACGTCCAGTCGGAATCCTCGCTGAGATAGTCATAGCACTCTCTGCTCGTTAACATGGTCTTTGCGGAACAGGAGTATCCGGCTGTATCGGCGATGATATTCATCTTATCGTCATAGACCAGCAGGATATTCAGAAACAGATCGGTCAGTACAGGATAACTGAACAGTGTATAGACATAGCCGTGGTCATCCGTTTCCAGTGTACAGGCATACCCCGGCAGCCGGTTATATGCCGAAAGATCCAGGGCATTCTCCGGCAGCCAGCTTGAGAGTCTTTGCAGGGAGTGTTCAAGATATCTATTCATAGATGCGGATGATCTCCGGGATCTCTTTGGGTTCATGAATAACAGGATAGCGTCCGTCGTGTTCGGGATGCCTGGCCAGGGACAGAATACCGCGGATACCGAGCTTTCCGGCTGCGTCCAGATACTTCGGTGTATCGTCGATAAAGACAGTCTCTTCGGCCTTCGTGCCAAGTCTCTGCAGGGCTTCGCGGTAGATCCTTTCATCAGGCTTATATACGCCGATCATGTAGCTGATCATGACACTGTCAAAGTACGGTAAGAGTCCCTGTTTCTCTATGCGGTAATACGTGCTGGGCCAGTTGTCGCTGAGGATACCAAGCTTATATCCGCTTTCCCGCAGTGTCTGCAGGGTCTCCTTTACCTGCGGCAGCGGAAGAACATTATCAAAGTTATATGTGCGGTCATGCGAGATCTCTTCAGCTCTTTCCCGGGTAATCGTAAGACCCGGCACTTCCGAGATCCATGTGTAGTAGAAATCCGCAAACTGCCGGTATTCCTGTTCGCATGTATCCATGCGGTGATGATCGATCAGGGGCTGGGATGCCTTACGCAGTGCTCCGTACCAGATCTCTCTGTCTATTTTGTCCGTGATCTCTTTCGGGTAATACCTGCGGAACAGGGAGGTGGCCATCCAGTCTCCGGTTTCCGGTATCTCCAGTGTCCATCCGAGATCAAATAGTATACCTTTTACTGCCATGTTAATGACTCCTTAATGATTGATAATATTGTAAATGATATAATCACTACGTGAACAGCCGATCCCGAAAAGTAAGAAGAAAGATTCGCCCGGTACGCCTGCTGGGGGTGATCTTTTTCTTTTGTATGGTCATCTTTGCGTTCAGTGCTGTCCTGCGCATTGCGATGGGTGTGATCGACTCCCTGCTGTACAGACCGACACCGGAGCCGGCGGTCAGCGAAGAACCTGTATACGTGGATCCGGTATATACGCATGACTACAGCTTTGATACATATGAAGTGATCGATCAGTACCTGCGTTACCGCAGTGACACGTATACGTCCCAGACAGGTCTTGATCTCAGCAGTCATCAGGGTGATATCAACTGGCAGAAGGTCAAGGATACCGGTATAGACTTTGTGATCATCCGGGTCGGCTACCGCGGTTATGAGACAGGACTGATCAATGAGGATCAGCGCTTCCGGGAGTATATCCAGGCAGCGGAGAGCTACGGCTTCAATGTTGGTGTTTACTTCTTCTCACAGGCGGTAAATACCGAAGAAGCAGTGGAAGAGGCAGAGTATGTCCTGTCGATGATCAAGGACTACAGGATATCCATGCCCATAGCGTATGATATGGAACAGGCATCCGACCATGACAGGATCGAGGATCTGACAAAAGAAGAGCGTACACAGGCGGCCCTGGCCTTTGCGAAAACAATCAAGGAAGCCGGGTATACGCCGATCGTCTATGGCAGTTCCTCCTGGCTGGAGAACGAGATAGCCATGGAGGATATACAGGATACCTGCGGTTTCTGGGTAGCCAGTTATACAAAGAAAAAACTGCCGATGAGTCATCAGTATGAGATCTGGCAGTATTCCAATAAGGGCAGGGTGCCCGGTATCAGTGTAGATGTCGATCTGAATATCTATATGAAGAAGAACTAGAGATCGACTTCTCTGACCGTTTCTTCAACATATTCAGGCAGGAGAGATCCCGAGGAGATATCCTGTATCTCCTTGACGGCATCCGTATCCTTGGCACATTCAAAGATAACGGTGACCTGTTCACCGTACTGCGTATCCACGAGATACGCTTTTTTTCTGATCCAGTGGTCAATGTTTCCGGTCATCTCATACGGGTAGGTCAGACGGTAGCGGTCAAAGTATACGTCCCGGGTCTTCGGGGCATGCGCAAGACATGATGTCACAGCTCCGCCGTAGGCTCTGATCAATCCTCCTGCACCAAGCTTGATACCGCCGAAATAGCGCACAACACAGACACAGATATCCTGCAGACCGCTGTGCATGACCGCTTCCAGCATCGGTATGCCGGCCGTTCCGGAGGGCTCACCATTATCACTGGAACGTCTGATCTCACCCGAAGCACCGCATACATAGGCCGTACAGACATGACTGGCATCACGGAACTCTGCCCGGATCCTGTTGATATATTCACGGGCTTCTTCTTCGCTGCGGCATGGAGCAGCACAGGCAATAAACTCCGACTTCTGGATCACTGTTGTTTCTCTGAATTCTTCTTTGATACGCATGTCCATATTATAAAAGGAAACAGCAGGAAAAGACAGACAGTTGACATGGAGTATACTCTACAGGTTATCCTTTACTTAGGAGGAACATAGTGCGTGGATAATCAGTTTGTGTGGGATAAGGGTAAATACTATCCTGAGTTTGATGAATACTTTACCGGTATTACCTATGTGAACAGGCTTCTGGATGAACCTCTGAATATAGGCTGTATTACCTTTGAACCGGGTGTGCGGAATCACTGGCACTCACATACGGCTTCAAAAGGGGGCGGACAGATCCTGATCTGTGTCAGCGGTACCGGATGGTACCAGGAGTGGGGTAAGCCCGCAAGGAAGCTGCATGCCGGGGATATCGTGAATATCCCTGCCGGTGTCAGACACTGGCA
>CADBMY010000317.1 GCA_902795905.1 uncultured Erysipelotrichaceae bacterium | reverse complement strand
TGTATATACTTCTGAAACATACCGCATGTGCACAGAGCTTGGCTATGCCCTGCTTACACCGGCGATCTGGCAGGATATCTATCCCGATCTTTTCCTGCGTGTACTGTCCATTACGGAAACAGTTCCCTACGGTATCGCTTTTTACAAGCCGGTCAAGCCGGCAGCAGAGAAACTGAAAGAACTGATCGAACGCGAACAGAAGATCTGACCGGTATACAGAAAAGGCCTGATCATCACGATCAGGTTTTTGTATACCTTCACAGGCTGAGAAGCCATTCCTCTGCCTGTGCCCTGGCATGGAAGAAGATCCAGTGCTTATGCGGATATTTTTGCGAGAGTGCGATGATCCCGGGACGTTTCTCCTGTCTGTATTTTAAGACTTCTTCCAGAAGTTCCGGATCCTGTGTATTCTCTGTCCAGGGTATATCCGCCCTTGGCTTTCCGATCCGCTCCGTGATGCCGGCAAGACACACATCTTCGTCATAATCAAGGAAGATGACCGTATCACAGGCCTGTATCCTCACTTCGTATGTCCGGCTGTAATCTCCGTCGATGATCCACTGCTCATCAGCCAGTACATCTGCCAGCCTGCTGTCGAATTCTTCACGGGTGATATGCGTGCGGTCGGGCAGCCACCAGAGATTGTCCAGGTGGATCAGCGGAATACCTGTACGCTGATGAAGTTTGACCGCAAGTGTGCTCTTTCCGCTGCCCGGAGAGCCGAGGATCAGGATCTTGTGTCCTCTCAGTACAGGATGATCTGCCGCAGGCATCAGCGCTTCCTCTTCGGTGCCGGCAGTTCATCGTACATCGCTTCCAGTAGCTCCTTCAGGAATGCCCGGTTATCGACCTCATTCACCAGCAGCATCTCCTTTGCGCCTTCATACGGGAGCTCTGTCTTTGCCTCAGGCATCATTTTCCGTGCTGAGGGTGTCGGTTTCACAAGAAAGCGGTCATCATAGATACCGCCGATGACCCTGCCCCGATAGTAGAGGATATACTCTCCCATCATGCTTTTGTATGTGATCTCTTCAAGTTCGGATAACTGATCCAGAATAAACTCAAGATATACTCTGCTCGAAGCCATACGTCTGTCCCTCCTGTATGCTAAACATGTTTACTGCGATACCGGTATACGGCATAGCTGATCATGCCAGTCACCGCGATGACCGGGATCACCAGCATCAGTACATCCCCGATATCACTGATCTTTCCGGCAGAATCGGCGATCCTGACCGCAAAGCGCGATGCGATCAGAATCAGTATCACAGTAATGATAATATGTACATTTCTGTTCATCGTGGTTTCTTCCGTATCTTCATTGTATATGAAAACAGGCAGATCCTCTGCAGGAACTGCCCGTTTATGAGTGCGATCATCTTTTTTTGTACAGCACAAGTTCGGGATCACTGCCGCCTTCTCCGTATGTACAGATCAGGATAAAATCCATAGCTGCCAGTACGCCGAAGCACCTGTCACCGCCGAATTCCGACTCCAGCTGATTGCCGAGATATGTTGTACTGTCATTCAGGAATTTAACTTTTTCGCCGTTAGGCAGCGTATATTCAAGATTGACATAACTGCCTACCAGCGCATTCAGTTTCTCCAGTTTCGGCATTCCTTCAACATGCAGGGCATTGATCTCCTCGATCAGCTGTTTCTTAAACGCATCGAATTCACCGTGATCACTGAGTTCCTCATACCGCTTCCAGTAGTCCAGCTGCGGCAGTGTCTCTTTCAGATATGTGCGTGCCTGTTCTTCCGAAAAGCCCTGACTGACCATGTTGGGTATACAGATATCGATCAGATCATCCATATTGCTGTAAGTGTATGTACCGTCGGCATAGCACCACTGACAGTAGTTCTCATTCAGTGAGCCATCCTTCTCATGACTGATGATACTGTCATCAAGCGGCATCCCGCAGCACTGGCAGATCAGCTGACGCGGTGATCCGAGCAGAGTATTGATGGATACGCCGAACAGACCGGAGAGCAGTTTGAGTGTCTCTGTATTCGGTACGGTTTCTCCGTTTTCCCAGCGTGATACTGCCTGTCTTGTTACATACAGCTTCTCTGCAAGTTCATCCTGTGTCAGCCCGTTCTTCGTTCTGAGTTCATACAATACATCTTTGGTATCCATACTGCACCTCCTGCATATTCATTGTAGTATGCATACGCCGGATATACACGCAACCGTGTGTTGCCCCGGTACCCCAATGTTTCTTTCTACCTGTTCGCTTTCCTTGTCTTTGCCAGCAGACGCATCTTGGCTTCTCTGATCTTTCCTGCATACCTGCCGGTAAAGATCACACCGAGTACGACCATGCCGAAGGCTACGCCCAGACCAAAGCCGCCGATGCTTTCATACGGGGCTGTCTCCTCAAGTCCCAGTGCCGTGATCACCAGGAAGGTGATAAAGCCGAGCAGTCCGGCAATAAACAGCCAGTGCATCCTCTGCAGCAGTCTTGTCTTCTCCTCATTGCTGTAATCTGCGATCTGTAATACAGTCTCTTTTAATTCTTCGTTCATCTTCTCACTTTTCCTTTCTCCGTTCAGGATCTCCCGGAGTTCAACATCATACAGATCCGACAGTTCGATCAGTATATCCAGATCCGGCATGTTGTTTCCGGTCTCCCAGCGTGATACGGTCCTGCGGGCTACACCGACCTTCTCTGCCAGTTCCTCCTGGGTAATTCCTTTTTCTTTTCTCAGCTCCTGCAGAAGTCTGCCTGTTTTCATCAGATCCATATTCTGTGACCTCCTCTTTCCGCTTTCAGCCTATCCCGGTTCATGCATGCTTAACAGGACACAAAGTGAGCAAATGCCCTGTTTTCCGCAATGAGACATACACTGTCCCGCTTATTTACTATTATCCGGTGTAATACACAGAAAAAGAACGTTTATTTACTGCATGACAGTTCATAAACGTTCCTGACAGTACTGTACGGAATCAGAGTTCCTTCGGCATCTGCTTTGCGCTGTCTTTCGGCTTTACCTTGCCGAATGCCTTGATGATGATACCTTCTTCGCCGATCAGATATGCAGACCGTATTCCTCCATAAACTGCTTATGGGATTCCACACTGTTCACATAGAACTTTGCGTTCGGGAAGCTTCTGATTTCACTGGAAAGTTACATACACGTATGGACAGCCGAGGCTGTCCGTTTTTCTGCATACTGTCTTATCACTGCTCAGAGTCCGTATGTCTTCTTGTACTGGCGGATCACCCTCCAGGCAACAGCGGATGCCAGAACAGCCACGGATACGTTGGAGACCATCATGACGATACCGACACTGGCTTCTCCAAAGTTCGTGCAGTTCTGCAGGAACCAGAAGACCGGAATGCGGAAGATGAAGACACGGGCAAGATTGATGATCAGTGTCAGCTTAGTCTTACCAAGTCCGTACAGCAGTGCCATGACGGCCGCATTGATGCCAAGCGGTACCGCACCCAGAGCTTCATACCGGTATACGGTCATGATCATCCAGTGGAATTCGATACTGCCGGAGTCAAACAGTCCGGCCAGAGCATCCAGCTGCCACAGCTCCAGTGCAGAAATTACAGCACCAAGGATCACATCGATGATCAGTACGGCACGGAACGCTTCCAGCACGCGGCGGTATCTGCCGGCACCGAGATTCTGACTGATGATC
>CADBMY010000316.1 GCA_902795905.1 uncultured Erysipelotrichaceae bacterium | reverse complement strand
GACCATGATACCGCCGACCATGAACTGAGGACTCTTCTTAATTCTGTTAAAAAGTATTCTTTTATCCATAACAGTCCCCTTAGTTCAGCTGCATACGTCTGTCAATGAACGTATTGACGATATCAACGATCAGCGTGATCACCGCAAACATAATAGCCGTAACGACGAGAGATGACTGAACCAGCGGATAGTCACGGTGACCAACCGCGTTGACCAGCATACTGCCGATACCCGGAATGTTGTACACAGTCTCGATAACGACCGTACCGGCAAGCATACCGGAGATCTGCAGACCATACAGTGTCGTGATCGGAATCAGCGCATTCTTGAACGCATACTTCGTATAGACATCAAACTTACTCATACCGCGGGCATAAGTACACTTGATGTAGTCTTCACTCATGACATCGATCATACCGGAACGTCCCATACGGACCATCATCGCCATCGTTCTGTAACCGCAGGCAATGACCGGCATGACCAGATACTTCGGATCACTCAGACCCTTATAGCCGACAGCCGGCAGAATATTCAGTTTGACCGAGAAGATCAGCAGCAGTAAGATCGCTACCCAGACGACGGACATCGACTGCAGCAGAACGACCAGCGCTGTCGCAAAGAAATCAAAGAAGCTGCCCTGCTTCGCACCGGCAATAATACCGATCGGGATCGCAATGATCAGAATAATGATCGCAGAAATAAAGGACAGTGTAGCTGTTGCCGGAAGACGGCTGAAGATAACTTCCTTGCAGGAGTAACCGTACAGGATCGATGTGCCGAGATCACCCTTCAGCAGATTCGTCACATAGATGAAGTACTGCGTCATGAACGGCTGGTTCAGACCCAGCTTCTCCCGCATCGCTTCAACCATTTCCGGTGTTGCGTTATCACCGAGCATCATCATCGCCGGATCACCCGGAGACAGTCTCAGCAGCGCAAAAGAAATAAAGGAGATTGCTATAACTACGATGAGCATGTAGAACAATCTCTTTAAAATGAACTTTAACATAGAGCCTCCTGTATTGCTCAATACAAGTTTGAATTCCTACCGGCAGACCATTCATACACCGAAGGGGTGTTCCGTCAATACGGATACACCCCTTTGGAGTTCATCCGAACAGTCTGCTCAGTAATCGTGAGATCTCTGTCGTTACTTATTTCTTCCAGACGTCTTCATCGACATACATGTCTCTGAAGTAGAACTTACCGCCCTTGGTCATCGTAATGCCTTCGAGACCCTTACGTGTGCAGTAGTAACCGGCTTTCTGAACAGTGCCGCAGATCGGCCCGTACAGGTCATACATCTTTCTGTAGACTTTCTGCATCAGAGGAGCTCTTTCGTTAGGATCACTGATCTTGTCAGCTTCTTCGATCCATGCATTGATCTCTTCATCAACAAAGCCGTGGCTGTGGATATCTCTCTTGACACGGTCAACGAGAACTGCCATCAGGTCGGAATATGTTACAGCGTTGAAGCCGTAGAACATGTCATACTCACCGTTTGTACGTACAGAACCAAACTCTGCAGAGTCAACAGGATGGATCTCAACATTCATACCGATCTTAGCGAGGTCACCCTGAACGGAAGTCATTTCATTTGTATAAGCCTTTGTGGAGTACATATGGATCGTCTCACCGTTGTATCCGGCTTCTGCCAGGTACTGCTTAGCGAGTTCAGGATCATACTTGTAGTGCTCGAGGTCATCGACACAGCCGATATCACCCTCTGTGCAGGCTGCACCGAGGATCGTACCGCCATGGTACAGGTTCAGGATGTTCTCACAGTTGAAGCCGTGCATAACAGCCTTACGCATGTTGATGTCTTCGAATGTGTCGCCAGGGCCGCACTTGAACTGGATGTAGTTCAGGTTGTCGATCAGTCTCAGCTCAGTTGTCAGGTCTTCATTGCCTTCCAGCATCGGAACGAGGTCTGTGTTGATCGCAGCACATGTATCGATATCACCGGCAAGCAGTGAGGAAACGATCGTGTTAGCTTCTGTGATGTACCAGATCTTGACTTCATCAATGTTGGAATGACGTCCTGCCCAGTAGTCTTCATTGATCTTGTACTCTGTGTACTGACCGTCGATCCAGTCAACGAACTTATACGGACCTGTACCGTTCAGGACTTTCTGAGCCCACATCTGGTCGCCGTACTTGTCAAAGTCTTCATCAGAGAATACATATGTGCCGGACAGAGCCTGCTCAAATGTATGCAGCGGATAAGACATGTTGATCTTGACTGTGTAGTCATCGATCTTTTCAGCACCAACCAGGTTTAGCCACTTGGAAGCGATCAGCGGAGCATTACCGTTGATGTCAGCAGCGATCCAGTTCAGTGTTGTAACAACGTCGTCAGCGTTGCAGTCTGTACCATCGTGGAACTTAACGCCTTCTTCGAGTGTCAGTGTACCTGTCAGGCCGTCATCGGACAGTTCCCATGTCTTGGCAAGGCAGGGCCAGAAGTTACCGTCACGGTCGCCGTTGATGATCGGGTCATAGATCATCTCAGCGAACTGAGCTTCGGAGTGGATCGTTGTCTTGTAGAAGTCAAGGGAAGTCAGTGTACTTTCTGCTTCATTGACGTTTACAACGATCTTACCCTTCGGAGCATCACCGCCGCCGGATGTACCGCCGCCTGATGTGCCGCCGCCGCTGGGAGCTGTTCCGCCGCCGGAACAAGCTGCGAGTGAGAGTGCTGTCAGTGCCGTTAATGAGACATTGAACAGCTTCTTGATGCTTGTTTTCATAATCTTCCTCCCTTAGTTTGTTATGAGCAACATTTACATCTTTCTGCTTATTTACAGTCTTTGCTGTAAGTACCTAATTCGTGCTGGATCGCATTGATCAGACCCTTCATATAGCCAAGCGGATATGCGAAGTTTTCAACCGACTGATCAAATACGTGGTCGACATAGATCATCTTGTCGTAGCCTGCTTTCAGGATCGCACGCATGATCTCATACATGTCTGCGTAGCCATCCTCGAGCAGTGTTTCCTCGAATGTCGGGCACATCGGAGAGCTGACATTGCGGAAGTGGATCATTGCTACACGGTCCTGCTTGATGAATTCCGTGATATCCGGAATTACCTCACCGAACTTGTCGCCGCCCTCGAGCCAGCAGCCGATGCAGAACTTGATCATGCATACATGCTCGGGGTCAAGCCCGAAGATATGTCTGTAGTCATCTGCGTTCCATACCAGACTGGCAATACCATTCGTGACAGGCAGCGGCGGATCATTCGGATGCATGACCATCTGTACATCGTTGGCCAGAAGCACCGGTGTGACCTTCATCAGGAAGTAAGCGAAGTTATCCCAGACTTCCTCTGCCGTATACTCACGGTCCATATCATTCGGACGGGACTGGATCTCATTGATATCCACATAGCGTGTATGGGCACCGCGTGAGAACTGTCCGACATACGCATGATCGGTGCTCTTGACACCGAAGGGCTGCCAGGCAACAGAAGTATAGTGAATGCCTACTTCGTGGCAGAGCTCTACCAGCTTGATGAACTTCTCGATCTCCGTATCACGGCTGACCGGTTTACCGTCCTTTACCGTGAGGTTCAGATCGATGATGTCATTCTTCTGCAGAGTCATGACATTCAGGTATACAGGTTCGATATCGAAAGAACGGAATCTCTCGATGTGTTTCTTCACCGTTTCCAGATCCATCTCCTCTTCGGTAATGTTCAGTTCACAGTACCCGAGGGCCATCTGACGGTAAAACTGAAGATCTTCATCTGAAATCGTACTCTTCAGTACGATCGTCGGTTTAATAGGCATTCGATATTCCTCCTTTCCCGACGGATTGTTTATCATTGTCTGAATTGATTAAGCAGATGTAACTTCATGGTATTTTTGGAAGCGCTTTCCCGCAAGGCGATCGGCAGAAAAGAAAACAACGGTATTTCATCACTTTAACAATTTCGAAAATACCGCAATGTTATATTTCAAATTATGTAATATTTATTTTCGTATTGAAACTTTTGTGAATTAATTGAACTGTTTCTGCCTGTGCTATGTTATTAATGTGTACGTTTTGTGAAAAGAACTCCCTGTTACGGGAGTTCTTTCGTATACTAATTAACCAGTCAGTTCTACTTCTCTCTCTTGCCGAGTTCGATCTCTGCCGCATGCATCAGGCCCTTCATATGCCCTGTAGGATAGGCAAAGGCACCGATCATACCACCCATGGAGCTATAGCCCGCAAACGCATGATCGACCGAGATCGGTCCCTCATATCCGCATCTGACAAACTGCTTCATGATCTCATACATGTTCGCATACCCATCCTCACTCAGCGTCTCCTCAAAGTAAGG
>CADBMY010000315.1 GCA_902795905.1 uncultured Erysipelotrichaceae bacterium | reverse complement strand
TGCGAGAGCCTTTGACATCACACTGATCGACCTGCTGACCGGAGAGCACTATCAGCCCAACGGCAGCGTTGACGTTTCGATCCGCCTAATGCAGGAAGAGCTCAGCAGTTACCCGAACCTCGATGTCGTCCATTTTTCCGATACCGCCGACGGGAATGCTGAAGTTCTCGGCGGCAATGTCCTCGGAGAGACTGTATCGTTTGAAACCGGCAGCTTCTCCGTATACGTTGTTCTCGGGTATACAGTAGACTTTCACTGGGGCAACTACACCTACAGCATCACCGGGGAGAGTGAAGTCCTCCTGAGCGAGGTACTGGAGCAGCTTGGCGTCACGGAGATCACTGTTGCCGACATCAGTTCCGTCTCCTTCTCCAATCCGGATCTCATCGAAATCACAGAAATCGCAGATGCTGCAGAGCAGCCCGACTGGCTGCTCCGGTCTCTCGCACCCTTCAGCACCGAAGAAGCCCTCACTCTGTCCCTGAAGGGCGGAAAAGCCGTGGATATCAGAGTGACGGATGATGGAGACACTGATGAAGACGAAGAGGGAGACTATTACACCGTCATCTGGAAAAACGAAGACGGTACCTTGCTGGAGACCGATGAATATGTTCCGGCAGGCACGGCCCCAAGCTACGACGGGACAACTCCGTTCAAGGCCGCGTATGAGGAAGGCCAGTACTACTTATTTTCCGGATGGACGCCGGAGCTTAAAGAAGTCACAGGAGATGCAGAGTATACCGCGCAGTTTGAGCTCCGTATCTGCTCACCGCTGACCATCACTGCCGGCAGTGCATCCAAAATATACGACGGCACAGCGCTGACGGAGGAGAGCTATACCATAACCGCAGGCGCTCTGGATGATGGCGACAGGATTGAATCCGTCACCGTAACCGGCAGTCTGAACGAAGCCGGCAGCTGTGACAACATTCCGAGTGACGCGGTAATCAAAAACGCGGCCGGCGAGGACGTGGCGACTCACTACACAATCTCTTATGAAAACGGAAAACTCCAGGTTGCCACATTCACAAGAGAATTCGTCTCTCTGGAAGGCAGCTGGGCATACTGGAGAGTTACGGTGAATCCCCAGGCGTTCAGCCTGAACGGCGGGAGCGCGCTCATCCTTGCTGATACCTTTGATGACGGCGTCACAGGTGACGCAAGCCAGGCCATTGACTATGCAAGTGTCTCTGTCGCAAGTGAAATGTCCGTTACTTACGACTACAGCGGCAATACCGGTACCTTTGTGCTTCCAGACAGCACACCCGTCACTATCACTTACCGTACGCGCGTAACAGCCCAGTCGGGAGAAAACGCCACTTTCCGTGGAACGGCCGTGTTGAAGAACAGCAGCGGGGATGTCATCGGCAGTTCCACAGCACAGCAGACGGCTGTCATCTATCCCAGTGCATCAGACGTTGCGGGCTTTGACACCAATTACATGTTGAAGCTCTTTGTGTACGCAGATGGTCAGATGCAGTCTGGCGTTGAAGGTGCACAGTTCATTCTCCTTGATGCCAATCAGCGCCCGCTGGAGTATAAGCTGGGAGAGAATGCAGGCCAGCCTGTCACCTTCATAACAGGCTCTGACGGCTATGTGAAAATCGAGCTCCACGAGGAAGCCGGTGATATTGCCATTGAAAAGAACACCGGATACTATCTGGAGATGATCCAGGTTCCTTCCGGGTATGAGAAAGATAATACTCTCTACAGCTTCATGATCACTGACAACCCATCGTACAGTTCAGGTGGTTTTTATAAATACTACAACGGCGATACCGTCAAGGTTCGTCTCTATGAAGCTATCGCCGGTCTTAGCGTATCCATACGTTTTTCCGGAAGCTATTCTCTGCGGGCGGATCAGCAGAACAGTGTGACTGCTGTCCTTCAGGAGCTGGATGACAGAAACAACTGGGTGGATGTTGAGCGCCACGCCTATTCCGATGCTCAATGGGGTTCTATTCAGTTTCATGAAGCATTAAGTATCCAGAATATCTATCGCGTAATTGAGGAAAACGAGAGTCCCTGGGATCTCCCTGAAAATATTGTTCTTGTCACAAGCTATTATCTTGTGGTGAATTCAAGCAGTTCCGATCCGTATACTGAGCCGCAGGAGTTTTCTGTAGACCATGCAGATGACAGTATCAGCATAGTCATCGACAACCGCTATGAGGAGCCGCAGCTGACCATCACCAAGATGGACAAAAGCACCGGTGAAGTTCTCTCCGGCGCTGAATTTGGGGTCTTTAAGATCACAAACGGTGTAAGTGACGGTGCAGCGGTAACAGAGTATATGACGGACTCGGAGGGCAAGCTGGTAATCCGGGGCGGCGAGCCGTTTGAATCCGAGACACTTTACGGTATCGTAGAGACCTCTGCTCCGGCGCATTATCTGCTCCCCCTGGCAGATGAATGGCACTACTTCTACTTCTGTAATGACGAATATCTGAAGCCTAGCATTGAGGCCAACCTGCCTGCAGGAGCGTCAGCAGTAAACCTGACAGAGTCGGGAGACAATATCACCATCGACAATCAGAAGGAAACCGTCTCTATCCCTGTCATGAAGCTCTGGCAGGGCGGCATCTGGCCGAATGGCGCAAGTGTGACAATCGGGCTGTATCAATCTGTTAATGGCAGTGCCCCTTCTCCCGTAGTTGATGAAAACGGCGTTGTCCGGACAGTTACTTTGACCGGCGCATCTCCTTATAACAATACTGCTTTTACAAATCTCCCTGCAAGGGATGATCAAAACCACAGCATCACCTATTCCATTAAAGAAGAGAACATCAACAGTCAGGATCCTCTTGCTGCCGGGTATGTGCAGGAATACGGCATTTCCAGTGCCGGTGTGTATATCGTGCGTAATAAGCCCGCCACATCTCTGACAGTCTGTAAAGAGTGGTATGCTCCGACAGGTGCGCAGATAACCGACCCAACTGCATTGGCTGAGCAGTCAGACGTGATCTTCGACATCTATCGCTCGACCATCAAGATCTCTGAGGAAGCCCGTGCGGACGGCGTTACCAATGATGAAATGACAGCCTTTGTCGGCAGCCTGACGAAGGTACGGGAAAATTTGACCGTCGGCCATAGCGACGGCTGGACCTTATCCATAAACGATCTCGACAGGCAGGACGATCTGGGCAATCCGTACTATTATTATATTCTGGAGAATGTTCCCTCCTTTGGCGATGAGATCTATGAAGTGGATGAGGCATCCGGCTCCATCATCATCAGGAACACAATCAAGTCACAGACGGCTGACCTTACCGTGACAAAAGCCGCACTGGTGGACGACCCAAGGCCGGAGTCTTCCGATACAGAATTTGAATTCACCCTGACTTTGAAAGCAGGCAGCCATCCCATTCGCAACTGGCAGGTATACACGGCGAATGGAGACAGCAGCCTCATAACGGATTGGGATGGCAAAGTCATCTTCAAGCTGAAGCCGCAAGAGTCCATCACCCTCACCCTGCCGGTGGGCGTCACCGCCACGGTCACCGAAGCCTATCACTCGGAATACAACGTAACAACAATGGTCGGCGAAACCACCTCCGAGGGTACAAGCTACACATATACCGTAGAAAACACCAACACCCTCACCTACACCAATACACTGCGCGTTGTCTGCAAGATCATAACCGACAACGGAACGCCGATTCCGTTTGAATCCATAAAGAGCGCCCTGGCACGTCTTCGCAGTCCTGATGCAGGTGAAACATTTTCTTCTCCCTGGACCATCTACATGCTGGAGGACTATACCATCCCCGTAACGGATGTGGTTGACATACGGGCAGAAGAGAACCTCATCCTCACCACGGCATCGACGTCGGACAGTCTGTTTCCCTTCAAAGGTGGAGTGGAAGCCGACCGTGCGGTCATTACGCGCAGCGGGGCTGGCGGAAGCATGCTCACAAACGCGGGAACTCTGACGCTTGAAAACATTGTGCTGGACGGCAATAAGGATAACTTCATAGCCACGACCGACGGCGGCCTTATCAGAAGCACCGGTACGCTGAACCTGAACAATAAAACGACACTGCGCAATTCCGGGACAAGCGGCGCAGGCGGTGCGGTCTATGCCGCCGGTATCGTGAACATAATCGACGGCGTTTCCATCACCGGCAACAGCGCTCCCAGCGCTTCCGCTCTGTATCTGCGTGGAACTCTCAATATGCCGGGCGGCAGCATCACAGAAAACAGCGGTGCCGTAGACGGCGCTGTCACAGTCACAAATCCCGGTGATTTGATCAACCTCTCCGGGAGCCCGGTGATTTTCAACAACACTGACACACAGGGCCGGAACGCTGCCAACCTCTATATTGGCTTTGACAGTGACAACATCGTGAATGTCGTCACTCCCGGTCTCAGCGAAGGCGCACAGATCGGCATCTCCGCCATGGAAGGCCACATGGAGATCGGCGAGCAGTTCGCCACTGCCGAGTATGAGCAGACGGCAAATCTCAGCAGATTCGTCAACGATGAATACGGCTATCGCGGCAAGCTGAAGGACGGTACTTCTACCAACGTTGTCTGGGAAGGTCTGACTTTGACCATTCAGAAAGAAGTAAGCCCCGTTGGCGCCCATGCCAATGACCGCTTTACCGTCACCCTCGTCTCGCCTTCCATCAAGCAGTCTTCCTATATCATTGACGGAATTCTCGATTACACTGTTACAGCGGCCAGGCTGAACAGGCCCGGCAGGATTACTCTCCGAAATATCGAAGCAGAAGATTTGATCACTATCTCTCCCCTGCCCGTAGGCGATTATACCATTGCAGAGGAGGAGTCCAACTATGCTCCGAGCTATGTCGTAACCGACACCGAGCTTGGGAGTTCTGTTGTGGTCGAGAATGGCACGTTTACCGCCATCAACAACAGTACCGTTATGATAACCAACACCCGCCGGCTTGCCGATGTCCGGCTGACGAAGTCTCTGCAGGACAAGCTCGTCGGTGACGAAGCTGTGGACTTCACATTCACCCTGAAGCTGGAAGAAGCGGACGGCACCGCAGTGGCTGACTTCACGCTCACAGATGGCGTTGTCACAGACAGCAGCGGTGAGGCAACGCTGACCGTATCGCCGACAAATCACGCGCCGGCAGTACAGTCGCTCATCGCCCCGGTCGGCGCGACTCTGACCGTCACAGAGGCAGCAAATGCGAATTATCGCGTAGAGGCCTCTGCCCTTACCATGCCCGCTGAGGGAGAAGGGGTCGCGATTGAGGACCAGAACACCGCTGACGCTGATGTTTTTGCCTTCACCGTGACAGACGACGGGGCCGATATCGACTTTTCCAACACACGCAAGATGGCGGAAATCACGCTGACGAAGACCCTGGTCAACAAGGTCTCAGCAGAGGAATCCTTCGGATTTGAAGTCACGCTGAAG
>CADBMY010000314.1 GCA_902795905.1 uncultured Erysipelotrichaceae bacterium | reverse complement strand
CTGATCAGTGCATCGCTCTGCTTGCCGTCGATCAGAACCTCCATGTAGCTTTCGGGGGTCATACCGCTTTGCGCCAGTGTATCTTCCAGCGTACCGCCGTACAGAGCATTGTAGTAGTCAAAGTCGATCTGGGCAGCAGCTCTGAGTTCTTCTGTCTCTTCGACTTCGATGTCACCGATCACTTTCAGACCCTGGTTGCGGATCACATCGGCTCCGCTCTGGGCCAGCAGTGTGTTGTACATCTGACCTTTGGTTACGGTAATATTACCAACTTTCATCAGGACTTCATCAGCCTGTTCAAACTTTGCGACAGCGTCGGTGCATCCGGCCATGGTGCCAAGCAGCACAGCAGCGGATAATACTTTGATCATCTTTTTCATCGTCCTGCCTCCTTATACACCGAGATATGCTTTGATCTGTGCTTCCAGATCAGCATCACCGTTCAGGTCATAACCGAATTCCTCAGCCTTGAGCCAGATGGCTGTGCCGGCAAGAGTTGTATCATTCTCACTGAAGAGAGTGGAATACGGATCGGTAAATGTACCGTCGAGGTTATCCTTGTTTACAAATGTTTCCAGTGTTTCCGGTGTGGACGCATTGTTCTTGATGCGGAAGTATCCGAAGTTTTCGGAATATACCCAGTCACTGACTTCGCCTTCTTCAAGTTCCAGCGCAGCCTTCAGGAAAGCGCTGTCCAGATTGGATACACGGTTGTCAATGGTTCCGAGCAGACCGCCTTTAGGTGCTGTAGTCGTATCCTGGGAATACTGCTTGGCTACATCCTCGAAGGATTCACCATGTTCGAGAGAAGCATCCACTTCATGCAGGGAGATCTCTTCGATCTTGCTGGGTTCACCCTCAGGTGTAGGTTCATCTTCAAACTTGATCAGAATATAGGAGATACTGCGGATCTGCAGCTCATCGAAGTGAGCTTCGCAGTATTCACGCAGGATCTGATTCTGTTTCAGATAATCGGTGAGATATGTCTCAAGTTCATCATAACCGCTGTATCCGGCGGACATCAGGGCTGTATTCAGCAGCTGCCTGTAGTTTGTCGGATACTGCGAACTGTAGGATGTGATGATGCTCTGTGCCTGGGCGGCAGCAGTCGTCTTCATCTCATCCGTTGTTTCGATGTTCTGGCAGATACTCTTGACGAATAACTGTCCTACCGGTGAAGAACCGGTGAATGAGGATAACTGGTCATAGAAGTCGGCAGCCGTGTAATTCTGATCATTGACGGAATAGACGATGTCATGTCCGTCGATCTTCTTGCCTTTCAGCTTGCCGTGGTTTTCATCATAGATGACATAGGCGCTGACACAGGCCAGAGCGGCTACCAGCAGGCATATAAACCAGTTTTTCTTGATAAATGTGCTCATATTGCCTCCTGAAAAAACGCTAGTATATTATATGATACACATTAGGGTTTTGCAATTTATGCTGTCTGAATTTAATGTGAACAAATATACTGGTGTAAGCATGAGTTAACTGTAAGTTTATTAAAAGATAATCTGTGTTATAATTGCTCGGTAAGAGGTGAATAATATAATGAATACCCTTAAAATAGAAAATCTGCATGTTTCTGTAGAAGATAAAGAGATCCTCAGCGGTGTTGATCTGACTGTCAATGCCGGTGAGATCCATGCCGTGATGGGTCCTAACGGCAACGGCAAGAGCACATTGCTGGCAGCGATCATGGGACATCCCAAATATACCGTGACCGAAGGATCGATCTATTACAACGATCAGGATGTACTGGCAATGAGCGTAGACCAGCGCAGCAGAGCCGGACTGTTCCTGGCAATGCAGTATCCCCAGGAGATCCCCGGTGTAACCAACAGTGACTTCCTGAGAGCAGCGATGAATGCCAGAAGAGAGACTCCTGTATCTCTGTTTACATTTATCAAGGCGATGGAGAAAACGATCAACGATCTGGAGATGAAGGAAGACCTTGCGCACAGATTCCTGAATGAGGGTTTCTCCGGCGGTGAGAAGAAGCGGAATGAGATCGTCCAGATGGAGATGCTCAAACCGTCTCTTTCCATGCTGGATGAGGTCGACTCAGGTCTTGACGTAGATGCCATCCGCATCGTCGGCAATGCGATCAAGAAGCTGCGTGAAGAGACGAACATGAGTATCATCGTGGTTTCCCACTATGAGCGTTTCCTGGATCTGATCGAACCGCAGTTTACACATGTTCTGGTCAACGGCAAGATCGTCATGGAAGGTGATGCTTCACTGGCACGCAAGATCGATACCGAAGGTTATGACTGGATCTACAAAGAGCTTGATATCGTACCGGCTGCGCAGGAAGAGAAGAAGCGGGCAAGTGTCAGCCTCGGTGCCTGTGCGGTCAACAGAGCCGTGAAGTAGAGGTCCTCATGGTCATTACGGAAAAGGTAATAACACTGATCCCGGAAGCGGGATACAGTTCATATGATATCGATACGGAGGAGAGTGTATCACTGCAGCTGACAGGCAGATATGACAGTGATCTCTTTCTGCGTATACGCAAAGCAGCTGATGTGACTATACACGCTGCGCTGGAAGAGAGCGCAAAACTCACTCTGCTGGTATGGAATGAAGCTGGCAGCGAAGTGCATTTTGATGAGATCTACGAGGTAAACAGGAATGCTTCTCTGCATGTATCCTATGGCGAGGTATTCCAGGGGAAGACCGTACGATGTACGAAGGTAACACTGCTCGGGGAAGGCGCCTTTGCGGATGTTTCCAGTGCTGTCCTGACCCAAACTGATAAGCAGTTTGAGATCACCGTGACGAGCGATGCGCCGAATACGACCGGGCTGATGCATAACTACAGTGTTGTGCTTGCCGGCGGTAAGTATGACATGGACGCTGTCGGTGTCATCACCAAGGGCTCTCACGGGTCACAGAGCCACCAGACATCACGCTCCCTGTGTTTTGATGCCGAGATGAACAGCCGGATCATTCCGAAGCTGATCATCGATGATAACGATGTACAGGCCAGCCACGCCGCCAGTCTCGGACGGGTGGATGAAGAACAGCTGTATTACATGCAGAGCCGCGGCCTGAGTGAACAGCAGTGTACAGCTCTGTTAAGCACCGGATATCTGATGCCGATCGTGGATACGATCGAGAATGAAGAACTGAAAGGTATTCTGCGTGCAGAGCTGGAGGAGAAGATCGCAGAATTATGTTCGATATAAAAAAGATAAGAAGTGAGTTCCCGATGCTGGTCAATCATCCGGAGCTTGTGTATTTTGACAACGGTGCGACAACATTCAAGCCGCAGCCGGTCATTGACGCTGTCATGGATTTCTATACCAACGGTACCTCCAATGTGCACCGCGGTGATTATCCGCTGAGCGCAAGAGCAGATGCCCTGTATGACGGGGCCAGAGTGAGCCTTGCAAAGCTGCTGAACTGTGATGTAAAAGAGGTGGCTTTTACCTACGGTTCGACTTCCGGTCTGAACCAGATCGCCTACGGTATGGAGAAGGTCTTCCTGAAGCCGGGAGATGTGATCCTGACGACACAGACCGAACATGCCTCGAATCTGCTTCCCTGGTACCGTATGGAAAGAGATGCCGGAATAAAGATCGAATATCTGCCGGTGGATCAGCAGGGTGTTATCCGTATGGAGGATGCCCGCAAAGCCATGCATGAGGGTGTTAAGGCAATTACCGTAGCACATGTGAATAATGTTCTGGGTTCGGTGCAGCCGGTGAAGGAACTGGCAAAGCTTGCGCATGAATACGGTGCGTATATGATCGTGGACGGAGCCCAGAGTGTTCCGCATATGAAGACGGATGTGAAGGATCTGGATGTTGATTTCCTGGCTTTCTCCGGACATAAGATGTGCGGTCCCGGCGGCACCGGCGGTCTCTACGGTAAGTATGAACTGCTGCAGAAGATGGATCCGTATGCGCTTGGCGGCGGTATGAATTCCCGTTTTAATTCCTGCGGTGAAGTCCTGCTGAAGGAAGCACCGGAGAAATACGAAGCCGGTACCCCGAATATCGAAGGAATCATCGGTCTCGGCGCGGCTGCCGTATACCTGATGAACATCGGTCTTGATGAGATCCATGAGCGTGAAAGACAGGTAAGAAGATATTTCAGTGAGAAGGTCAGAGAGCTTGATAATATTGAGTTCTACAATCCTGATAACGAAACCGGTCCGATCACGTTTAATGCCAAAGGTGTATTCTCACAGGACGCTGCCGGCTACCTTGCCAGCAGAGGTATCTGTGTGCGCTCGGGCAACCACTGTGCGAAGATCCTGCATGAGATCCTCGGTACAGATTCCACGATCAGGGCTTCTCTGTACTTCTATAACACGGAAGAGGAAGTCGACCGCTGTGTAGAAGCGATGAAAGAGATCTCGATCGAGAATGCGATCGGTATCTTCTTTTAGAGGTGAGCTATGAACGAAAAAGAATTACTGACAAATCCTGATATATTAAGAGAACTGATCATGGATCACTACCAGTATCCGCATCATCATATTCTGGTGAGTGATGACAGCTACCGTTCTCTGCACATGGCCAGTGAGAGCTGCATCGATGATATCACCGTACAGACAAAGATCGAAGATGGCAGATTCAAGGATATCCGCTTTGACGGTGTGGCATGTACCATCAGTACGGCAAGCACCAGTATGATGACAGATCTTCTGATCGGCAAGACACTGGATGAAGCAAGGGTGATCGTAGACAATTACTTTCAGATGGTCTCAGGTAAGGAATACGATGCGGACCTTCTGGAAGAGGCTGTAGCGATGAAGAATGTATACAAGCAGGCAAACCGCATCAAGTGTGCAACGATCGGCTGGAATGCCGTAAAACAGGTTCTCGATGAAAGCGAGGCGGCATGATGGAAGAGAAAAAGCAGACAGAGAATGTGATACCTTCAACAGATGATTACCAGTATGGTTTTCATGATGAAGATACCTCTGTATACAATACCGGAAGAGGTCTGACGGAAGAGATCGTACGTGAGATCTCCAGGATCAAGGAAGAGCCTGAATGGATGCTGGAATACCGTCTGGATGCCTACCGGAAGTTTAAGGCGATGCCGATGCCGAAGTGGGGACCGGATCTTTCGTTTATCGATTTTGATGAGTATATCTACTATATCAAGCCCAGTGACAGGAAACAGTCACGTTCCTGGGAAGATGTTCCGGAAGCAATCAAGGATACATTTAACAGACTGGGTATCCCGGAAGCGGAGAAGAAGTTCCTGGCCGGTGTATCCACCCAGTATGAGTCGGAAGTTGTCTATCACAACATGCTGGATGAGGTACAGCAGAAGGGTGTGATCTTCCTCGATACCGACAGTGCGTTAAAAGCATTCCCGGATCTGTTTAAGAAATACTTCGGGACTGTCGTTCCTGCCACAGACAATAAGTTTGCGGCTCTCAACAGTGCGGTATGGTCGGGCGGAAGTTTTATCTATGTGCCGCCGGGCGTATCTCTGGAGAAGCCTCTGCAGTCGTATTTCCGCATCAATTCCGAACGTATGGGACAGTTTGAGCGTACACTGATCATTGCTGATGAGGGCAGTGATGTCTACTATGTAGAGGGCTGTACAGCTCCTGTGTATTCCGAAGATTCCCTGCATGCGGCAGTGGTTGAGATCTTCGTCGAGGCAGGTGCCAAATGCCGTTATTCGACCGTGCAGAACTGGTCCAAGAATATTCTGAATCTGACAACCAAGAGAGCGAAGGTGGAAGCTCACGGTGCCATGGAGTGGATCGACGGCAATGTTGGCTCCCATATCTCCATGAAGTATCCTGCATGTATCCTGGCCGGTGAATATGCCCGCGGTCTCTGTATCTCGGTGGCTGTTGCTTCCAGTGATCAGATCCAGGATACCGGTGCCAAGATGATCCATCTGGCCCCGCATACATCTTCTTCCATCATCTCCAAATCGGTATCGAGAAAAGGCGGAACAGCCAACTACCGCGGACAGATCTTCCACGGTCCGAAGGCTCTGTATTCCCGTTCCAAGGTCGAGTGTGACACCCTGATCCTTGATGAGATATCCCGCAGTGATACGATCCCGACCAACGAGAGCCGGAATAATACTTCAACGATAGAACATGAAGCTACCGTATCCAAGATCAGTGAAGATCAGCTGTTCTACCTGATGTCCAGAGGTCTCAGTGAATCACAGGCTACGGAGATGATCGTCATGGGCTTCCTGGAACCCTTTACCAGAGAACTGCCGATGGAGTATGCCGTAGAGCTTAACCAGCTGCTGAAGCTCGATATGAGTAATTCTGTCGGCTGATCATACAGGAGTGCGCTCCTGTATTTTTATCCCCGAAAGAGAGGTACGTCATGTATATACTGGAATGCTGGATCGAACATCCGGTAAGACAGCTTGATCAGACATTTACCTATTTTTCGCATGAGCCGGCGCAACCCGGTGTACGTGTGCGGATCAATTTCAACGGGCGTATGATCACCGGCTTTGTCGAAAGCTGTACATATACCGAAGAAACCGCCAATGAAGCAGAAGAACGGCTGGGCATGAAGATCCGGGAGATCGATGAGATCATCGATCAGAAGAGTCTGATCACGGACGAACTGCAGGAACTGGCGCGCTGGATGAGCAGGAATACACTGTCAGCGATGATCTCATGCTACGGGGCCATGCTGCCGGGAAAGGTCAAACCGATATCCAACCGGAAGAACACGGTCAAGGAGATCTATGTGGAGGTATCACCGGAAGAGGTGAGTCTGACCCCGAAACAGCTGGAAGCCTACAGATATGTAGCGGAACAGGGCCGGGTCAGATACAGTGATCTGCGCAAACGCTATCCGAATCAGGCCAAGGCACTGGTGGATAAAGGCGCGCTGATCAGCACGGAAGAAGAACGCAGGGGAAAAGACCCTGTGATCACGGACAGGGATGAAGCACCGCCGTTAACCGCCGAACAGCAGAAAGCTGTGGATGAGATCCGCAGCAGTAACGACCAGATCTATCTGCTGCACGG
>CADBMY010000313.1 GCA_902795905.1 uncultured Erysipelotrichaceae bacterium | reverse complement strand
CCTGTTCTGCGGATCAGAGAATAACTCTCACCGGTGATGATGGCTTCGTTCACCTCGAGATATCCGTCGGTAATAACCGCATCCGCAGGTATCTGCATGCCCGCTTTCAGCCGTATATGATCACCGAGAACAAGATCTTCGCTCATGACTTCCTGCCACTTTGCATCACGCAGAACAGAGATCTTCTCTTCGATCAGGATGTGCATGCGGTCAAGGATCTTCTTGGCTTTGACCTCCTGCCAGATACCGATACATGTATTGAAGATCACGGTCATGTAGAAGAAGGAGTTAGCCTCCTGATCGGTAAAGATGACCAAAACGAAAAGGATCGTATTGATCAGGTTGAAATAGGTAAACGTATTCGCTTTAACAATATCCGTGACAGATCTTGTCAGACGTCCTGTACCTTTGTTTACCTGCCCGCGATCCTTTCGTATACGGACTTCTTCACTTGTCAGACCGGTTTGTTTCATGCCTGTAACGATTATATCATCTCCGCACTAGCCGAGGATCGCCTGCGCCAGAAGATTTCTTTGCGTATTGATTTCGTTTTCCTTAAGAACTGTCTGATAGCTTCCGGCAGCTGCCTGTGCATAACCGCAGGCAAAGCGCAGAGCCTGTCTTCTGTTCAGCCCCGAAAGCAGTGCACAGATATAAGATGCCAGATGGACTTCCCGGCAGCCGGAACGGTCACGCACCGGTGTTCTTTCCGCCGTTACCGGTATCACATCATCCGCTGTGATCACGGCTGCACTCAGATCCTGGTTAAGGATGACCACATCATCTGCCGTAAGATCCCGCAGGGAACGGATGATCTCAGCGCTCTCTTCACTGTCGGAGAGATAATATGCTTCCCTGTCGGTAATGTGGATCAGAGGATCGTACATGATCAGATCGGACAGGATATCCGTATCGAGCATCAGCCCGCCTTCGTTCAGGATCAGTGCCAGCTTTCCATCATATGTCTTCAGCAGGTCCATGATCTCATCGGCACAGTAATGCAGGATCTCCGTATCCAGAATGATCCATGCATATGCAGAAAGATCAAGTTTAGCCAGTGATACCGTCTCCCAGGCATTCTGTGCGCCTTCAGTTTCCATCAAGGATGTATATCCCTGTTTATCCACGAGCGTATACCGGCAGCCGTTGATCGCATCCGTGGTTCTTTTCACCGGGATATCCGCCTTTGCAAGATCTTCAGCAAGAGAGTCTGCATATACACCGGTGCCAAGCGGAAAGACAATGTCACAGCTCTGTTTCAGCGCGTCAAAGGTCTTCTTCACGATATAGCCGGTACCGCCCGTACGCAGGATCGTCTCCTTTACAATGGCATCTTCATTGCCCTTTGGCATCGCATCCGTCAGTGCCGCAATATCCGCGGTAACCGGCCCCAGTACAAGTATCTCAGCCATTCTGATCCTCCAGGAAAGCAAGTGATCTGCCGGCATCTTCCTTTGCCTTGACCTTGGTCTCAGCCCGGATAATGATCCCCTGTTCATCGATCAGATATGTCGTACGGACAACACCCATCACCTTTTTGCCGTACATATTCTTTTCCTGCCATGCCCCGTATTTCTGCAGAACTTCCTTCTCCGTATCTGACAGGATCGTAAACGGCAGTCCGTGCTCTTCCTCAAACTTCTTGTGGGACGCAACACTGTCCTTGGATACGCCTAACACGACTGCATTCTTCTCCCGGATCTGCGGATAAAGATCACGGAATCCGCATGCCTGTGCTGTGCATCCAGAAGTATTATCCTTGGGATAGAAGTACAGGATCACCTTCTGTCCGCGGTAATCCGATAACGTATGCTCAATGCCGTTCTGGTCCGGAAGCGTAAAGTCAGGTGCCTGGGTACCGATTTCCAACATGTTTTATTCCTCCTGCTGTATGTATTTGTATACTTCTCACAGAAAGTATACATCCGATCTGCATATTATGCTTTCAACATTCAGATACTAAATGTATGAACCGGAAGCATATGTGATCAGTGAAAAGAAAAATATTGAGGATGGAATAACCTTCCAACCTCAATATTTTAGTAACCGCTCAATGATTTATT
>CADBMY010000312.1 GCA_902795905.1 uncultured Erysipelotrichaceae bacterium | reverse complement strand
TGATCAATACGGTCATGTATGTGCTGTATACGTTTGCGCTGTTTGCGGCTGTACTGCTGTATATCAGGGATACCGAGAAGAAGTGGGTCATGGTATTGGTGCTGTTTGCGGCAGGCGGAGCCAATGCGGTCATGCTGATCAGTCCGATCTTTGATGTCCGCAGCAGTATCTATACCGTGTATATGTTTATCCTGTTTACACTGTTTCTTGCCGAAGAGATCACTTTCCCGTCTCTTGCGGAGAAGGGCATTGTTGTTCTCTGCTCGGCTGTGTGTATCCTGCGTGCCTTTGGGTACTATGACATGTATCATCTTGTGCATCTGATCGAGATCAAGCGCAACAGTCAGCTGGCCTGGTATCAGGTAAGACCCGATGCCAAGGATGTCTATATCCTGGGATATCCGATCGACTGGATCCACTCTGCCGATGTTGTGGAGGGGGATACCTACCATGAGGAATACTTCAAGAAATACTATTATCTTGCGGAAGATGTTACGCTGCGTTTCTACTATCTTCCCGAATATACCGAGGAGGCGATCCTGAACGGATGAGATACTCTCTGATCAGTAAATACCGTACGGAGATCATGGGCTTTGCGACGCTGTGGATCGCTTTTCTGCATGCCGGCATGTGGTTCTCGTTTCCTCTGCTGCAGGGCTTTAAGATGAGCGGACACGGCGGTGTGGACGTGTTCCTGTTTCTGTCTGCGTTCGGACTGTACTACTCCTATCAGAAGGGAAGCACGGGCTGGACCTTTCTGAAGCACCGTTTCAGCCGTATTCTGCCGGTATTCCTGCCGGTGGCGATTGCCCGCATCATCTACTATAAGTATGACTTTACCAGCGGTTTCTATCTGCTGACGACACTGGCATTCTGGCTGGTTCAGGACCGCAGTATGTGGTTTATCTCGGCGATTGCCGTATTCTACCTGGTGACACCGCTCTACCTGCATTACTTTAAGGACGGCAGGGAAGAGAAGATGACACTGATGATGTTCGGTGTCGGTATTCTGTTCTTCCTGCTGTTTCACGATATTACACAGATGGTCTTTGCGGCGAGAGTACCGGTATACTTCATGGGTTTTCTGGCCGGCAAGTATGCGATGGAAGACAGGGAAGTAAAACATCCCTGGTTATGTGTATGCTCGATCATTCTGGGCTTTGTGATCCTGCGTCTTGCCTACCATTACGATCAGTATGAATCACTGCTCTGGGGCAAGGGCATGTTCTTCTATCCGAATATTCTGATCGCCTGGCCGTTATGTCTGCTGCTTGGCAAGGGCTTCGATCTCTGCCGGAATACCGTCACAAAGGGTATCCGCAGTATCTTCACGCACCTTGGCAGTGTATCCCTTGAGTTCTATCTTCTGCATGAGATGTGCATGCGTTTCTTCAGCGGACGGATCATCCTGCCGGCATCGTGGGCATACCACGGCATTGCCCTGCACATGATCATCATTGTCCTGACCTATGTGATCGCTTTGATCTATCATACGGTCATCAGATATATTACGGAGGTATGCGAGCGATGAATGTATACGACTGGGATAATACGATCTACCGCGGAGATTCAACGTTTGATTTTGTCAGGTGGTGCCTGAAGAAGTACCCAAAGACATTTCGTGATCTGCCGCGTACGGCTGTATACGGTATCCTGTACGGGACAAGGATCGTAAAGAAACAGGTATTCAAGGAGAATATGTACAGGTTTCTGGCAGATCTTCCCGATCCCGAAGGGGCTGTCGACCTGTTTACTTCCACGCATATGGACCATGTCAAGGACTGGTACCTGAAACAGCAGAGGGAAGATGACCTGGTGATCTCGGCATCTCCGGAGTTTCTGATCTCCGCTTTCTGCCGCAAGCTTGGCATCAAGCATGTGATGGCAAGCCCGGTCGAGATCCATTCCGGAAAATATCTCGGAAAGAACTGCCACGGCAGGGAGAAAGTTATCCGCTACCGTGAAGTCTTCGGCGATACACCGATCGAGGCATTCTACTCCGATTCCCGCAGTGATACACCGCTGGCGGAGCTGGCTCAGCATGCCTATCTTGTCAAAGGTGATGAGAGAAAGCCCTGGAACCAATGAAACTGACAAGGACAAAAGCTGATCCGGGCATGTTTCCGGAAGTTTTCCGCGGTCTTCTTACAGGTGCTGATCTCTACGATTCCAGCAGTTCGGAAGCTGCCCGTGTATATTACATCGACAGGGATGACGGATACTTTCTGAAACAGGCAGAAAAGGGCACCCTTGCGCATGAGGCGAGGATGCACGCATATTTCTGTGAACTGGGACTGGCCTCAAAGATGCTGGCATACGTCAGTGAAGAGAAAGACTGGATGCTGACGGTGAAGACGGCAGGGGAAGACTGTATCG
This sequence comes from uncultured Erysipelotrichaceae bacterium, assembly GCA_902795905.1. GTDB lineage: Bacteria > Bacillota_I > Bacilli_A > Erysipelotrichales > Erysipelotrichaceae > Bulleidia. The sequence continues at coordinate 5,627 of CADBMY010000312.1, read as the reverse complement.
CACAGAGGTATCTTGATGATCCTTTACGGCTTTGTGAGACAGCTGCCGCAGCAGCCCGTTTCCTGCATGCTCAGCCTGTGAATACAGAGATCCCCGGGACCCTGGAAGCCTGGAAACAGACAGCTGCGGAAGGATACCGCACCGGCAGATTTCATCCCCGTGGGCACAGTGAGTTATCCGAACCGGATGCGTGTTACCGCATCCTGCAGGAGGGTGTGCACATGTTAAGGGAAGATACCCTGATCCATGGCGATCTGTGTCTTCCGAATATTATCCTGAAGGACTGGAAACTCTCAGGGTTCATAGACTTTGATCATGCCGGTATCGGTGACCGTCATTTTGATCTTTACTGGTTTATCTGGTCTCTTCGCTACAACCTGCATACAGACAGATACAGGGAGTATTTCCTCGATGCCTACGGCCGTGAGTACGTTTCTGAAGATGTTCTGCAGGTGATCGGTGCCGGAGAATCCTTCGGCTGAGCATAAATTGACAATGACGTAGGAGACACTTTACGTTAAAATAGTCTATATGAGTATATTGTCACTGAAATTTCTCGGACTTGTCGCAGCTGCAGCAGTCCTGTTATGGCTGGTTCCCCTCAGGAACAAGCGTATACAGATCCTGCTGGTCAATGCGGCTTTTCTGTACCTGCTGCTGCCGGATGTTCTTTCCGTGGTTTATGTCGTTGTCCTGGCCCTTTATACGTGGCTTCTGGGCAGACTGCTGCGGCGGGCAAAGAAGGCACTGGTGCTGGCGGCAGTAGTGCTTCCGGTGCTGGGCTTGTGCTACTTCAAGTACGCGGGTTTCTTCCTCGGCAAAAGCATTGCGATGCCTCTTGGCCTTTCGTTCTATACCTTTAAATCGATCAGTTACATGGCGGATGTGAACCGCCGCAAGGTAAAGCCGGCAGGGATCATCTCCGTCTTTGACTACATCACGTTCTTCCCGGCATTCCTTGCCGGACCGATCCACCGTGCCGATACCTTCTTTGCGGAACTGGATACACCGATGGAGTTTGAATACAGAGACCAGAAGAACGGTTTCATCCTGATGTGCTTCGGTCTGTTTCAGAAGTTTGTGATCGCCGATGAGTTTTCCTACCTTGTCTCTCAGTTTCTGAAGACAGAGCTTACCGGCACCTATACGATCCTTGGCATCGTGCTGTACGCATTCCATATCTACGTGGACTTTGACTCCTACAGCAATACCGCGATCGGTGCTGCCCGCATGATGGGCATCCATCTCTCACGCAACTTCCATACACCGTATCTGGCCGCAGATATCCGGGAATTCTGGCAGAGATGGCATATCTCCCTCAGTTCCTGGCTGCGTGATTATATCTATATTCCTCTGGGAGGCAACCGCAAGGGAACCTTCCGCAGATATCTGAATAACTTTATCGTCTTTATCGTTTCCGGTCTCTGGCACGGTTCTACATGGATGTTTGTGATCTGGGGTCTCGGACACGGTCTTTTAAATACGGTCGAGGGTCTTCTGAGTCAGCTGACAGGCAGAAAGCGGATCAAGTTCCTGGTGCCTTTCGGTATCGTCATCAACTTTGTGCTGGTATCCATCCTCTGGGTCTTCTTCCGTTCCGCTTCCGTCAGCGAAGCTGTAACACTGCTTGGCAATGTGTTCAGGCCTTCTGTCTTTACGCTTGAGAATACGGAAGTTACGTTCAATGAGTTTGTCTGGATGTTTATCCTGCTGGGTCTTGTCTTTGCGACAGATATCATGCGTTACTTCACGGATATGATCGAATGGCTGAGCAGACGTCCGTTTATTCTGCGCTGGCTGGTCTATCTGTTACTGATCGTTGTAGCGATCGTCTTTGGTGTCTACGGCCCCGGATACAAGCCGCAGGACTTTATCTATGTTACATTCTGAGGAGCTTTCATGAAGAAGTTTTGGGGATTATTACAGGCCGGGCTCAAGGTCATCCTGGCAGGTGCACTGGCTGTCGGTGCGTGGTTTGCGCTGACACCGTATTTCCGTGTGGACCGCAATACCGAAGGGGATTTCTTCAAGAATCTGCCGGAGAATACTCTTGATGTTCTGTGTCTTGGCTCCAGTCATATGCAGTTTGCGTTTAACCCGGCTATCTTCTATGCCAAGACCGGTCTCTACAGCTATGTGATGGGTTCTGCCTGTCAGCCGTTTACGATCAGCGCCAGTATGCTGGAAGAGTGCCTGAAGACACAGGATCCCGAGGCGGTGCTTGTGGATGTATTTACATTACTGCCGCAGTCGGAAGTCTGCTATGCCTACGGTGCCTACTATCTGGCAATCGATGCGATGACCGGAAAGACCAGATTCCATGCGGCGGATGATGTACCGGATGATGACTATAAGCTTTCCTACCGCTATGATCTGATCATGAATCACGATAACTGGAAGACGATGGACTGGTCGAATATCCGTGAGATCATTGACAACCCCAAACGCCGTACGGAGTTTAACTATAACCTGGGCTATGTCAGTCAGGAACCTGAGAACCTGCGGTTTACACCGCTGTGGGTGCCGGAAGTCAAGTATGAATATACGCTCACCGAAGAAGAGAAGAGATCCATAGACAAGATCGTAAACATGTGCAGAGATGCCGGAGCCCGCATCATCTTCATCAAGACACCGTATCAGATCGATGATGATGACATGGCCAAACTGGATGCCATCTGGAAGTACATCGAGACACTGGGCGTAGAATATGTAGACTATATCGTCAGGGCGGAAGAACTCGGCTGGTTCATGGATATGGACGGCGATACCTGGCATAACAATACGTGGGGTGCGGAGATCATCACCGGTGATCTCGCCGATCTCTTTAACGAAAAGGGATACGTAACAGGACATAAGACAGATCCGACCTGGGAGGAACTGGAAGGCTTTGCGGTAAGAGCGACAACAAACTCGCTGATGGGACCGAAGAATATTGATGTCTACCGTCTGCTGGATGAGGCAGCTACCTATCCGTGCTATGTAGCAGTCAGTTACCGGGGAAAGAATTTTACATCGATCGGTGATGAAGAGAACGCTCTGCTGCAGAGGATCGGCTTTACCAAGGACTTTGCGCATGAGCCGCAGGGGAATTACTTTGCGGTCGTCAGAAACGGTGAACTGGTACAGGAGTCAACGGAACCTTTTGAGTTTGAACTGGCGGGGACAACGATCTCTCTGGGCTATGACGGAATCATGTTTGACGGAAAACCGTATGATCGTACAGGTGAGATGGATCTTGTCTTTATGGCAGAAGATCTGATGTGGATCAATACCATGCCGATCGATTATGCGACACGCTGGTTCTGGAAGAGTTACTGTGATGGATGGAGCTGTGAATGATGATAGATAAGATCAGTGTGATCATTCCTGTATATAACGTAGAGAAGTATCTTTCGGCATGCCTGGATTCCGTACTGGCACAGACATATGCGGAACTGGAGATCCTGGCTGTCAATGACGGTTCCACGGATGGCTCCGCAAAGATCCTCGAAGAATATGCCGAACGGGACAGCCGCATACAGGTATTGAACAAGCCCAACGGCGGTCTCAGCGATGCCCGCAACTACGGTATTGAACATGCGACAGGGCAGTACTATCTGTTTATCGACAGTGATGATCTGATCCGTCCCGATATGGCAGATCTTCTGTACCGTGCATTGATCCAGTACGATGCGGATATCGCGGTATCGGATATGGAGTACTTCTATGAGGATGGCACACCGTCTTCCTACAGCAGCGGAGGTGACTTCGTCTGCACAAATACAGCCAAGGATCCGACCCTGATCCGTATCAACAACAGTGCCTGCAACAAGCTTTACAGAGCAGAACTGTTTGCGGATGTACGTTTTCCCTACGGCAAGTTCTACGAAGATCTGTATACGGTCCCGGTCCTGCTGTACAAGGCAAAAACAGTCGTCAAGGTAGGGGAGCCTCTGTATCTCTACAGACAGAGATCCGGCTCGATCGCCCACAGCAGTGATCCCCGTATCTTTGATATTTATGATGCGATAGATCACGTCAGGGACTATGTGCGTGAACATGGCAGTGAGGCAGAGATCCTGAAACAGATCGATCACCTGTATGTGATCCACGGTCTTGATCTGACAACTCTGCGGATCAAGGATTTTGAAGATAAGTCGGTGCGCAGAGACTACCTGAAGAGAAATATGCGCAGGCTGAGAAGGTCATATCCTGCCTATGCCAGGGATGAGATGTATAAGAGTGCCAATCGGAAGAAGAAACTGATCTGGTTCCTGCTTGGCAGAGAGATGTACAATACGGTACTGAAGATCTATGACAGATAAGAAGAAACTGTTATTTGTGAATGACGAGATGGAGATGGGCGGTGTTGCCAGAGTTCTGAATACCCTCATTGAACATCTGCCGGAAGATCTCTATGACATCGATCTTCTTGTTTTGCATGCGCACGGAGCCATGCTGGAGGATGTGCCGAAGAAGGTCAGGGTGATCCACGGCTCACCGTTCTTTTCGGCTGTGGATGCCTCACTGGCAGCCCTCTGGGCAGAGAAGGACTGGCGCGGCATAGCAGCTAAGATCCGTCTGCTGCTGTACATGAAGACCGGGGCGATCAAGAAGAAGATCGAAAGGGAGAGAAAGGCTTTGCTGGATACACAGTATGATGTGGAAGTGGCTGCCAAGGAAGGCTTCTGTACGATCTTTACAGCCTACGGTGACAGTAAGCGCAAGATCAACTGGGTCCTGACCGACTACAGTGTGCGCAACTATTCTTCGAATCATATGCGTCTGGTCAGACAGGCACTGGAGAATATCGATCTGAATATTGCCGACAGTACACAGGCTCTGGTCGCCTATAAGACCGTATTCCGGGTACAGAACGGTATTGCTCTGCACAATCTGATGAATACGGAAACGATCCTGCAGAAGATGCAGGCGGATACACCCGAACTGCATGATTCTACGCTGCCGAAGGTGATCACGGTCGTCCGCTTCCATCCCCAGAAGAGTGTTGACAGACTGCTTCTGGCAAGCCGCTATGCCTGGGACCATGGCTGTCCTCATGATCTCTATCTGATCGGCGGTGGTGAAGAAGAGGAAAAACTGCGGAAGATGAAAGATGAGCTTGGACTTGATCATGTGTACTTCCTCGGGTATAAGGACAATCCCTATGCCTGTATGCATCAGTGTGATCTGTTTGTGCTCAGCAGTCTGTACGAAGGCTTTGCGACAGTCATCAGCGAAAGCCTGATCACCGGTACGCCGGTACTGACAACACGTGTCAGCGGCTGTGACGAGCAGATCACCGAGCCGGACTATGGCTGGATTTGCGAGAATACACAGCAGGCTCTGAATGAAGGACTGACGGAAGCCCTGCATGATCCTGCACGTTTAAAAGAGATGAAGGAAGCCCTGAAGACCTATACATATCCCAATGCGGAAATACTTCAGGAATTTATCCGTGTACTGTAATAGAATGTAACTATGAAAAACAAAGAGAAACTGCTGAAGATCCTGCATATACTGACGATCATCTTTGTGATCATTCAGCCGGTTATCGATATGGACTACCTGGTCTATGACTTTCTGGATCAGTTCGGTCTGCCGCGGTTATCCACGGTGATCCGTTTCCTGGTCCTGCCGGCTCTGGT
>CADBMY010000311.1 GCA_902795905.1 uncultured Erysipelotrichaceae bacterium | reverse complement strand
GCGGATACTCTGCGTACTCCTTCTGATTTTCTCACCTGTACCGGTCTCAGCCTTCTGCTGTTATCTCTGCTTTCACTGTTTCCCGATAAAAAGTGCACACGGTTTACCCGCATCTGCAGAACCATCAGTATCGTATGCCTGCTTCTGCCCCTGAAGTATGTGCCATGGAAATACCTGTTCTTTCTTCGCGTGATCCAGTTCCCCTGGCGTCTGATGATCATTGCGACGACCGCTCTCTGTCTTCCTGCAGGATATGCCCTTTCCCGCATCAAAAGACCGGCTGTACTCATTTTTGCAGGACTGCTTGTCCTTTCCGAACATGTATATCATCTGGTGACCATGCACAATGACAGCTGGAACTTCGGCATTACCTCTTCTGTCACCTACGATGACATTACATCCGGAAAAGTCATCGATCCGTATTACAGTGCGCATTATATGCGGGTAGAGCTTGCCGGCGGTGATTATCTGCCTCTGCATACGGTTGATTTCCGCACATATACTCCCGAAATACGCGATGGATCCGGCAATATTCTGCCTGTTTCCTTCACCAGAGAAGGCACATCGATCACCTTCACCGTACCGCAGGAATATACCGGTCAGACACTGATACTGCCTTTAACCTGGTACAAGGGATATCAGGCAGAAATGATCTCAGCTGCCGGCAAAGAGAAACTGTCTGTTCTTCGCAGCGAACAGGCACTTGTATCTGTGCATATTGAAAAAGCAGGTCAGTACCGTGTCGCTTATCAGCTGACACCGCTGGCTCTGGCCTGCCGTATTCTCTCTCTGCTTACTGTTTTATATCTGCTCTACAGATCGATCGTCTCAAGATCATCGGGAATGATGCACCGTCTGCCGAAATAGAGCGCAGCCTCATCACCGTAAAGCTGTTTCCTCTCGTTAATACGCTGATCTTCCGTATGATACAGGATCAGGTTTTCGGCATTGACGCTTTTGGCGTTCTCGCAGGCATCTTTGACCGTAGAGTGATTCATCCGGTGCGGGCGGTACAGATCTTTTTCTGCTTCTGCACAGAATGCTTCATGCATGAGCCAGGTGCAGTTTTGCGCATAGGGTAGCCCTCCGGCCTGCAGATACTCATCCCCAAGACAGACAAGAGATATCCCCTGCAGTGTTTCGGCCTTGAACCCGTATTGGCATACACGCTTTGATCCGACATCAAAGAATGTAAACTGATCCCCGAGGATCTGCAGCTGTTCACCGTCGGAAACCGTCACAAAGGCGACATCATCCGGCTCTTCATCTTCGCTCAGCAGCAGCATTTTGTATCCAGTTTTCAGGATGGATATCACATCGGCATGGCTGTATATGCAGATCTTCCTGAAGGATGGATCGCGTTTGGCGGACTGGTGGATCCGGCGCAGGATCCAGAAGATACCGGTAATATGATCCAGATGTTTATGCGTCACAAAGATACTGCCGATCTCATGCAGTTCGATACCTGCCCTCTTCAGCTGCCGCAGGAGAATGTTGCCGCCGCCTCCGTCCACAAGCATCTTCTCTCCATGATCTTCAAGCACAAAACACGTGTTATAGCATTCCGTTACACCGGCATGTCCGGTTCCCAGCATAGTGATCTTCATCCGCATACCTCGCCCTTTCCATTATTCTATCTAAAACATAAAAAGTATGCATGTTTCAGCCGGAGAATTTATGTATAAAAAATATGAAATTATATGTTGACTTTGGTATGAGGGTTTGATATATTAAATAGGCATTCGGTAAATGGGCCTGTAGCTCAGGTGGTTAGAGCGCACCCCTGATAAGGGTGAGGTCGTTGGTTCAAGTCCATTCAGGCCCACCATTTACCGGATTGATATACATGGGGTTTTAGCTCAGCTGGGAGAGCACCTGCTTTGCAAGCAGGGGGTCAGCGGTTCGATCCCGCTAAGCTCCACCATTGAAAAATTACCACACATCAGTGTGGTTTTTTTATACCTTACAGATAAAAAGTCATACGCAGATTTCCTGTATATGACTTACTGTGTTCGTATTTCTTCACTCAGAGCAGTCTGATATTCAGCCTCACTGATCATATCTTCTTCACGCATCCTGCGCAGGACTTTCTTCTGCCGCTGCATTGCCCTGTCATACCCTGTGGATAGCTGATAAATGCCCGGGGCATTCGGTATTCCCGCCAGCAGAGCTGCTTCGGCAATACTGAGATCATTGGGTTCCTTGCTGAAATAGCCAAGACTGGCATTCTTTACGCCCCAGTAGCCGTCACCGTAGTAATTCATGTTCGCATACAGCGCAAAGATCTCCCGCTTTGAAAAGTACTGCTCAAGATCCATCATCATGAAGACTTCGGCGATCTTCTCTTCCAGCCCTCTCCTGCGGTCCAGATAATAGAGATTCTTCGCCACCTGCTGTGTGATCGTACTTGCCCCTTCTACAGCTCTGCCTGCTTCCAGATTGTTAAGCAGTGCTCTGATCAGGGCCACCCAGTCAAATCCGTGTCTGCTGAAGAAACGCTTGTCCTCTACCGCGATCACGGCATTGACAAAGTCCGTATCGATCTCGTCAAACGGCAGATATCCAGCTTTTTCGGTGTATTCCTTTACCGCCATGACAGTCGATTTCTGAAAGACAGACGTGCGGTATTCACGATAGCCGCGATAAACCAGCAGAGATGCGGTCAGGATCACTGCTGCCAGAATACCAAGGATCAGTCTTCTGATGATTTTCATGTCTTAATTATACATCTCTATGCGTTTTCTTCTTTTAACAGAAGTTTAAGAATCCATTGAAAACTGCAGAGAAAGCGACAGATCTTCCTGTCCCGGCGGTTCATTCAGTACCGGTGCAGCTGTTTTCGGTATATACACCGCTTTCGGCACGTAGGCAACCGGCTGTACTTCTTCCGCAAATACGACCCGCAGTCTTGCCTCAGCACGTTTTCCCTGATGGTCACTGACACTGTACAGCAGATACTGTTCCTCTTCTTCTGCCGATACTTCACATGTCACTTTTGCACGCAGATCACCATCTTCGGGATCGGAAGCTTCGGCAATATACCGGTAACAGTCCGTTTCTTCCCCATCCCGCACGGTGATCTCATCCGTCTCGAGGATCAGTACCGGTGCTTTGTTTTCTCTGGTCGTCACCCGCAGATAGCGAAGGACCTCTTCTTTGCCTCTATGCAGTCTGTATACAAGCAGCCTTGTGCCCGGTTCTTCGGCCGTAAAGCGCTCCGGCATCTGCAGTTTTGCGCCTCTTCCGGACGTATCAGAAATATACAGCGAAGGCTCGAAGATATCTCCCTCACTGACTGTGACCGCATCCTCCCGCAGCTTCAGGATCAGCGGATCAGCAGGCTGTATATGCCTGTACAGAAGATATATCCCCGAACAAAGCGGCACCAGCAGGCACAGAACCATGAAGATCAGTGACCGGCGGCGGATCAGCAGCGGCATCTCTGCCACTGTTTTCTGTGTCAGTTCCTGCTGCATATCCAGCATCTCCTCAATGGACAGCCAGGGCTTTGCGATATACCTGACTTTTTCATGATCGGTGCCTCTTTCAAGGTCTTCCCGGATGATCTGCATCTGCAGATAATTCAGTGACGGCTTTGCGTACAGTTTAATTTCCTCTTCACTCAGACCGTGAGCCCTGCCAAGACTGATCTCCTTATACTGAAGAAACGTATACTTCTCCTTCTCATCCTTCATATGCATCCCTCCGCATCTCTTATACGCAGAAAAGACGCATTCTCCCCGCCGAAACAGGCATTTTCTGACAAAAAAAGAAGCCCGAAGGCTTCTTCCGATGCTTAAGCTTTGTTGAATTTCTCCTTGCCCTGACGGCATCTCGAACACTTCCAGTCCTCCGGAAGATCCTCAAAAGCAACACCGTCATGTTCAGCAGGATCACTTCATTCCCGGTATCGATCAGATAATTCTGCAGACTGCCGCGGTAGCGGATATTCTTATCAAACTTGTCCGGACCTTCCTCACCGCCAAAGGCAAAAGGCTGACTGTAAAAACCGTTCTTTCTGAACTTAACCGCTTTAATGATCATGTTTTCTTCCTTGAAACAATTATCTTATATACTCATTATAGATTATTCCAGGTTTCCGGCATGGAAAAACCCCGGTTTTATTCCGGGGTACACAAATCAAGCCTGCAGAAGTATCGCTATTTCCTGCAGCGGAAACAACCGATACCTTCAACCATCGTAACTTCTGCTTCACTGTACAGATTGCCAAGACGTCTTTTAAGACTCTGTTCTGTCTCAAACGGAGGTGTGAAATAGCCCATCGGCTGATACAGATGACGGATAAACCAGTCCGTTCTTTTACATCCTCCCTGAATGTAAAAACATCCGCAGAAAGTACCTCCCGTTTTCAGCACTCTGTGTGTTTCACGGTAGGCAGCATCCTTGTCCGGAAAGGCATGAAAACCGTTAAGCGAGAGAACGATATCAAAACTTTCATCTTCAAACGGCAGAGCACCGACATCCCCCTGCAGGAACGTGATATTCCCGATTCCCGCAGCTTCCGCTTTCTTCTGCGCAGATGCCATCATGGTTTCCGAATAATCAAGACAGGTGATATCCGCATCCGGCAGATCCCGGTATACAGGCATGGTGAGCACACCCGTCCCTACCGGCACTTCCAGCAGCCTGCCGTGAAAATCTTCGGGAATACCGGACAGTGCCTTCTCCAGATAACGCAGATTCTTTTCCCCGTTCATATTCCATACGACTCGACAGATCAGTTTTCCAAGGAACGTGGAATATGTCATCATTCCGTCGTAGAAGTCAGCCTGTCCGCCTGCCAGTTTATATGCACTTTTAATCTGCTCGCGTCTGTTCATTATTGATTGACCTCCATAAATTCATCGATTGCCTTCAGCACCGGACCGGTATACTGTTCACCGCCGAAGAGCCACTGCTCATGCTGCATATCAAACTCCCGGATCTCCGGATCTCTGAAATACTTCTTATACCGTTTCAGATACTTTTGTCCCATCTTGTTTGCATAGATGAAATGGACTTTCGTGCCCTCCACGTGGATATCATCTTTAAGCCAGGTGAGCAGATCCGTGTAATACTCGTTTTTAATGGACTCCGGATTGAATTTGGAAAAGCAGCCCATGAACCGGTCCGCGGTCTCGTCGTCCATTTCAAAAAAGTTCTTGAGCTTTTCTCTGGTTTTTGTTTTCTTTTTCTCGCTCTTGGTAAAGCTGGTCAGAAGCGGTACGACCAGTTTTGACTGGAGCCAGGCGCTGAATTTCCCGCTCTGGTCCAGATCCGGG
>CADBMY010000310.1 GCA_902795905.1 uncultured Erysipelotrichaceae bacterium | reverse complement strand
TCACAGGAGAAGTCAGAAAGCAGGCGGTAGAACGCTTTGAGGAGCACTTCCGCAGAGCTCTGGAGGGAAACTATGAGTGAAAGAAGAATATACATGAACAGTGTCGGCAACTGCCGTGATCTCGGTGGTATGGTTACAGCCGAAGGACATGTGATCAGAAACGGAAAACTGTACCGCAGTGCCAAGCTGAGCAGTGCCGGTGCTGAGGATATCAGGATCCTGCGGGATATCTGTCACCTTTCACTGGTGATCGATCTGCGCTCATCCGGAGAAAGACAGGAGAGACCGGATGTAGATATTCCGGGTACGGAACATATGGATCTGCCCGTGTTTGACGGTATTGCGCCGGGTGTGACACACGATCAGAAGTCCGATCATGAACGCTACCTGGCAGACCTTCCGCCGATGGAAGATTTCTACCGCTGGATGATCGAGAATGAGGATATGCGCAATGCCATTGCCGGGATCCTGCATGTGATCACCGAACATGATGAGAATAAGGGAAGCGTCCTCTGGCACTGCAGTGAAGGCAAGGACCGCTGCGGTGTTGTCAGTGCCCTGGTACTGGCAATGCTTGGGGTATCTGAAGAAGATATCATGAGTGATTACCTGATCACCAACGAGACAAACTTTGCCAAGGGAGAGACTGCTTACGAAAGAGCGCTGGCGCAGGGCATGCCCGAGGATGTTGCACAGCGTGTGCGGGACATGATGCTGGCGAAAGAAGAATACATGCGGACAATGTTTGAAACTGTAAAAAAGAATTACGGCAGTTTTGAAGAGATGTTTACGACGGTCATGGGTTTTACGCCTGAAGATATCAGGGATTTCCGGGCACGCATGCTGGAGGAGAGATGATCTTTCGCAGGGCTGACAGTGAAGAAATGATCAGGCTCTGGCAGAAACAGTTCGGTGAGAAAGATTTCTTTACGAGGGAATTCTTTGCCCGGAAGATCAATGCCGGGGATGCTGTATTCTTTGCGGCTGAACAGGATGGTGAACTGATCGGTGAACTGTATGCTTTCACGGAACTGGAAGACCATATCTTTGCGCAGAGGAACAGCCGGGCATATCTCTGTGCCTTCCGTATCCGCAAGGATCTGCGGGGGCAGGGGATCGGCACCGGACTGATGAAATATGCGCTGACTGAGCTTCACAGGAGCGGTTATGCGGAGATCACGATCGGTGTTGACAGCGCTGATGCAGGACTGCTGCAGTATTACAGAAACTGCGGTTTTATACAGGAGATCGGCATATACACGGAAGATCCCTGCAGCCGGGATGAACATATGCGTCCGGCGGTGTGTGAGCCGTTTACACTTTTATTGTGCAAAATACAATATTAGTCAGCACAAGCACATATGTTGGTATATAATGCATTTGATAAAAGATAAGTGAAAAGAGGCCGTATGATAGAATTCCATCCCCTTACTGCAGCGGATATTCCTACGCTGCAGAAGTACATGAAGATATTTCCATGGTACAGCAGTGATGTCAGTATCGGCTTCCTGCTGATGAATGCGGAAGAATATGATATTTATCTTACCGAGTATAATGACACACTGATCCTGCAGGAGACATGGGGTGATGACCCGATGTATCTTTATCCGTTCGGCAAAGATCCGGAAGGGGCGATGCAGGCGATCAGGGAATATGTGACAGCGACACACGGACAGCTGGTTTTCTATGCGGCCGAGAATGAACTGTGGGATGCCCTGCCGAAGGAACAGGAGAAGATCCGCGGCGGCTATGATCCCCGCTGGAGTGACTACCTGTATAACTTTGACGATATCATGACCTTTACCGGCAAACGGTACAAGGGTCAGCGCAATCACATCAATAAGTTCCATCAGCTCTACGGACAGGAAGACGTACAGGAACTGCGTACGGAGGATCTTCCGGAAGTACGTACATTTCTGGAAGCTTACGCGCAGGAACATCCCGGCAAGGGACTGCTTGAGGAGAGAGAACTGAAACATACGCATATCCTGCTGGATATACTTCCGCATCCGGC
>CADBMY010000309.1 GCA_902795905.1 uncultured Erysipelotrichaceae bacterium | reverse complement strand
TGCATCGTGTTTGTGCCGTCCAGTCTGCCGCCAAGTCCGACCTCCATCACTGCCCAGTCGACCTGCTGTTCCTTGAAATACACGGAAGCCAGCAGTACATCGATCTCAAACATCGCCAGATCCTGCTCTTCGATAAAGTCATGGTATGTATTGACCAGTCTGAGCAGATCCTCTTCCGGTATCCAGCGGTCATTGATCCGTATTCTGTCTCTGTGCTCCACAAGGTGCGGTGAAGTAAACATACCGACCTTATATCCCCGGCTCATCAGCAGATGGGCAATGTAGTTTGTAACCGAACCTTTGCCGTTAGTACCGGCAATATGTACGGAGCGGAAGCTGTCCTGGGGATCTCCCACAAGTTTCATCGCCTGCTGAAAATGCGCAAATCCGTGTTCACGGTTGCGTCTGCTCATGATCCAATCAGCGGCTTTTCCTGCATCTGTAAATTTCATATATTTCTGATCTGCCAGTCGATCGGCGTGATTCCTTTCTCCTGTAAAAAGGCATTTGCCTGTGAAAAGTGACGGCATCCGAAGAAACCGTTATATGCGGACAGTGGTGAGGGATGCGGTGCTTCCAGGACAAGATGTCTTGATCTGTCGATCATCTTTGCCTTGTCTCTGGCATTTCTTCCCCACAGCAGGAAGACCGTAGGTTCCTCTCTCTCATTGACCTTCATGATCGCTCTGTCGGTGAATGTCTCCCATCCCTTTCCGGCATGCGCGTGTGATCTTCCTTCCTCTACGGTCAGGATCGTATTGAGCAGGAATACACCCTGTCTTGCCCATGGCATCAGGTATCCGTTATTCGGCAGATAACAGCCGACATCGCTCTTCAGTTCCCTGTAGATATTCTGCAGACTGGGCGGGATCTCCACCCCGGGATTGACCGAGAAGCACATCCCGTGTGCCTGTCCTTCACGGATATACGGATCCTGTCCGAGGATCACGACTTTGATATCCGGCAGATCGGTATTCTCAAAAGCACTGAATACCTGTACCTTCGGAGGAAAGATCTTCTTGTGTTCATACTCCTCATGTACAAAAGCAGCCAGTTTCTGAAAGTAAGGTTCCGCAAATTCATTCTTCAGCCAGGGTGTCCAGTGATTCTGCTTCATCATCTCTCCTAACGGATCTTCTTTCCGCCGATCCAGTCTCTGATATCATTCAGGGCTGTTCTGCTCATCGTACTGCCGCTGATGCGCATACTGTGATCAAGCCCCGTATACTGCTTTGCCGTAACATTTGTATATTTCCTGAACAGATCTTTCCAGGAAGAGAAGTCATCGGAACTGACACCGGCGATCACCAGAGTCTTCATCTTTACATTGTTCAGGTAGTGGATACTGTTGAGCAGATCATACTGACGCAGCAGTTCGGAAGATATGTCATCTGCAGTCTCCGGTGCATTCTCCATCCAGATATCATGACGCACCTGGTCAACTCTGTCAGCCGGCACCATCTCCTCCAGCAGATCGTAATACAGCGGATCGATCATGATCAGCCCGCCGGTGATCTCAAAATGCGAATACACCAGGGAATGCGCGATCGTTCCGCCCAGGCCATGACCTATACAGATGATATTTGCGGCATTGACCGGGTAGCGCTCAAGCATATGCGCCGCCGAGGCAAAGTCCTGCCTGACAAGTTCTTCGACCGAAGACACCGGCATTTCAGACCGTCTTGTCTCCCAGCGCAGACTGGCAATTCCGCGCTCTGCCAGCCCGTGCGCAAGATCTCTGCGGAAATACGGGTCATCACCGCTCTGATCGGCAGTATTCTCAAAGCCGTCGGGAAGCAGTAAGGCAACCGGTGCCGAGGCATTGCCGGCAGGTACGGTCAGAATACCGTACAGAGACGGAAACTTACCGACCATGACCGGGATCTCCTCGTATTTCTCGGAAACCGACAGCTCGGGTGCCTTGTTAAGCTGCTGCAGAGAATAATTGCTGACATGCAGATCTTCATCATAGGTGATCTCGGCCAGATATCTGCTGTTCTGACATACCAGGTCTGTTACGCCCTGCATATCCTCAAGACTGTATTTGCCGGCATTGACCGTGCAGCCCTCGCTCTGCAGAAAAGCCCACTCTGCTGTCATCTCCGCCAGTTTTGGATCCTCTTCCGGGACACTGCCGCCAATGAGCAAAAGCGATATAACCTCAGAGGTCTTGTCGGCTATATCGCTTCGTTTTACCGGTTCTCTGACGACTTCCGGCTCTTCTGTTTCCTTTACCGGTTCTGCCTGACATCCCAGCAGGAAAGCAAGCAGAACACACAAATACTTACGCAAACGGATCCTCTTCCTTTTTCCTGCGCAGACGGATAAACGCAAATACCGCTGCCGCTGCCAGCAGAATGCCGACACCGGCATAGATCACAACATTCTTTGTCCGGTTGGGTCTCTGCGTCTCGGGGCCCAGGATACCTGCAGGCAGATTGCTGAACTCCATCGTCTCAGCCAGAGACATGAATCCGTACTCTTCAGGGATCTCCTTACCCATCGATGTAATATATGCGTCAATATCCTTTTCAACGAAATCAAACGCTCTGTCACCGTTTTCCAGGATCACCCTGTGGTAATCCACGATGTTGAAGCTGTCACCGAGAGCTGCCATGGCCTTGCCGCGCATCCGGTGATTCATCAATAAACCATATCCGTACGGCAGTAAGAGACCAGGTCTGCCCAACACAAAGTCGTAGAGGGACTCAGCCGCCTCCGCATTCAGACCGTTATCCTCCAGATACTTCTTGACATCATCTACCGTCCAGCCAAGACCGTTAACGCCGAGATCAATGGCACAGTCTTCTACGTAGCCAAGGGCAATATTGATCTTATTGACAGCTCTTGCCCCTTCACTGAGTTCACTGAAGTCAAACGCTTCCAGTTCCGTATACATCGCCCAGCCTTCGGTATAGGCGATCGATCCGACAACATTGCGCATGGGATGCGGATTCTTATCCAGATACCAGGTGATCTGATACAGATGTCCCGGGAAACCTTCATGGGCCAGTGTGTCGTAGAGATCCACGGAGTTGGAGATATTATCACCGTTGATCTTGATCACATTGGCTTTGATATCATCCACCGGCGGATTGACATAGTAGGCAACAGTTGCGTCGTTGGCCACACTGGGATCGAGATACTTGCTGGTATATGTTACTTCCGGACCTTCGGGATAGTTCTGCAGGTGTGCCTGAAGATAGGCCAGTACTTCCTGCGGTGAACGCTCCGGCAGTTCCTCTTCATATACACTGTCATCAGCGATCACACCGGAATAATACAGGGTGATATAGTCATCGATCACGGAATCGATATACTCGGTGCAGAGATCAAGCAGTTCCTGTACGCTCAGATTGCTGCTGGTCTTGTACTGCGCCAGTGCCTGATAGTATGCGGCACCGTCCGGATAATTCGCAAGACCCCCTTCATAGCAGTTGGATCCCTGCAGTTTCTTCAGTTCTTCCGCACAGTGATCAAATGCCGGCAGTACCTCATTGATGATCGTATCCCGGTTCTGCTGTTTATAAGCTTCCTTATCTGCAGCAGATAAGCCCTCAAACGCATCTACACTCTCGTTAAAGATAACGATCAGTTCATTATCTTCCTTCTTCTCCGTCAGACGGGTGATCGTATCCAGTCCTTCCTCGAAGATCGGATCGGTCATGAAGATTCCCATCTCTGCCTGTCTCTTTGTGACATCGATCGCTTCCTGCAGGAATTCAGGGATATCCTTGATCACTTCCAGATAATCGCGGAAATCTTCTTCTGTGTAGAAGATAAACTCCGTCAGGTTCGTCTCAATGTTATTGACTACACCTGTATACGGATTAAACAGCTGATCATGCTGGGGATACTTGTTCAGCTCGATCATCTGCGTGAGATATCTCTCGATCGTGTCA
>CADBMY010000308.1 GCA_902795905.1 uncultured Erysipelotrichaceae bacterium | reverse complement strand
CAGCGGTGTTTGTCATGCTCTGTACAATGTCGGCGGCGGCAGACCGGTGGGACTGGAAGACTTCACGCGCATTCTGTTTGAGAAGCTGCAGAAGTACGGTGTACTGCCGGAAGATATGGTACTGGAAGATCATATTGAACGGGTACCGATGCAGAAAGGGGATGTTGAACTGACCTGTGCCGATACCCGTGATCTGGAGGAGACCTTCGGCGCTGTACCGGCTGTAACGATCACGGAAGGACTGGATCATTTTGCCTGCTGGTACGCTTCGTATATCCGTGATCGGCAGTAACCGCAGTGTTGTTTGAAAGGGAAAAACAAGGTAGGATATGTAGTGATGAAAAAGAAGTTAATTTTTTTGATCACGTATATTATCCTGACTGGATGTATAGCCAAGAGCGGAGCCAAACTGTACGAAGAAACACCGAAGCCTGAAGTATCGGCGGTAACGGAGAAAACACCGGAAGCCACGGACGGGGCAGTGGATGATCTGCTTGTGGAAGCGGATGAAGCGGACAAGAAAGCGTATCAGAAGTACTTTGAGACCGATCATCTCGATCTTGATCTGACGTTCATGAGCAGTACGGCGATCTACAGTGAAGTTTTTAATATGACCCAGACACCGGAAGAGTATGACGGCAAGATGATCCGGCTCAGCGGCTTATTCATGCGTACTGCCGATGATAAGGGCAATCCGATCCTGGGTGTGATCATTCCTGATGCGACAGCCTGCTGTTCACAGGGTATAGAGATCCGTCTGAAGACAGATCTGCTGCTTCCCAAGGAGGGAACACCGGTGACCGTAGAAGGTGTCTTTAATCATGAACAGCTTGAATACTATGTCAATCTCGTGCTTGAAGAAGCCGACCTCTGGACATTTGAGGGGTAAACAATGGAAAAAGCAGTACTTGTATTAAACGGCAAGGCCGGTAATAACTTTGGAAAGAGAAATGCATATCAGCTGATCTCCAAGCTGTATGAACAGGGAATCGAGTGTCTGGTGATCCCTGTCGGCAGCGGGGAGAAGAGTGATCTTTCACAGATGCTTGAAAGATACCGGGATATGTTTCAGCTGGTGATCTGTGCCGGCGGTGACGGTACGCTGCATCATACGGTGAATGCGGTGCTGAAGGGAAAGCACAATGTGCCGATCTACTACTATCCCTGCGGAACGACAAATGACTTTGCAAAGTCGCTGGGACTGGAGCCGAATCTGAACCGGAAGGGAAAACTGATCGGGGATACCCTGATGCCTGTGGATGCCGGTCTCTTTAACAAGGAGTACTTTACGTACGTAGCAGCCTTCGGAGCGCTGACCGAGGTCAGCTACAGTACGGATCAGGATGTCAAGAATGTGCTTGGGTATACGGCCTATGCACTGAACTCGCTGTCCCGGCTGCCGGGTGGTCTTTCCACACGGATCAGGGTCAGTGTCGAGAGTGATGAATATACCGGAACGGATGAATACATGTACGGTTCTGTCAGTAACTGTTATTCGGTTGCCGGCATACGTTCACCGTTACTGGCGGATGTATCCCTGGATGACGGGTATTTTGAGGTGGCACTGATCCGTTCACCGAACAGTGTTGAAGATTTCTTTGAGATCGTTACCGAGCTGACGGATGAACATGCGGATATCACCAAAAGCAGGCATATTCGTCTCTACAGGACAAAGAAAGTGCGCTTTACGTTTGATGAGAAGGTCAGCTGGACCCTGGACGGGGAGTTCGGAGGCGATCTGAACAAGGCTCTGATCCAGGTCAGAAAGCAGGCATTTACGATCAGAAAATAACAATACGAAGGGCATCCCTTCGTATCATGGGAACGGTCCTATGACCGTTTTCTTTTGAGAATAAACAGGATCAGGACAAGGATAATACCGGCTGCCGATACCGCAAGACCTGCAGTCAGACCACGCGGCCGGAAGGACATGTATATACCGTTGTATCCCTGACGCAGGGCGATGCCTGTCAGTCCTCCCGATACCTGGAAGGTAACTGCCGGCTCTTCGTTTACCGAGACATGCCATCCTTCGTCGTAGGGGACCTGCAGGACGGCAAATCCGGGCTGATCCGTGTAGATCTCCGCAAATACCGTATTGCCTGATATATAGGCTGTATCGAAGCCCTGTACGGAGGTGCCGAGAAGACTCTGAATTACTTCCAGATCCTCGTCATGAGCGATCACGGTATCGTGCAGAACAGCTGACATTGAGGGATCGTATTCTTCGTCACTGATCACCTGAGTGTAGGTCTTACCGAAGTTGACATAGTCAAGATTGCGGTAGACAGATACCGAGAGGTACTGTCCTGCATATTCATAATTCCTGAACGGCACTTCCTGCTCATCCATGACCAGCGCATACTTGGTTCCGACCAGATCCATGATATCCGGATTGGTAATATTGAACGTCCAGGGCAGGTAGTGCTGTACATGCTCGGGGTCAAGCTTACGCAGTTCATTGGCACTGTACTGGTAGGTACTGTCATAGGAGATCAGACCCATGATGTTGTGGTTCAGGTTGTAATTGGTGGAAAGACCCCAATAGACATTCAGCGGATCCACATATGTACGGAAGAACTGGTGCTCATTCTCGGGATCCAGTTCCCTCAGGAAGTTATTATAGGCATTGCTTTCACCAAGCAGATGAGAGAGCCTGTCGTCTTCGTCTTTACTGATGCGGGTGAATTCAGGAGTGCCGTAGAAGGACAGGAAGGATACCAGCGACAGTTCGCCGACAAGACTCCACAACAGGATATTGCGCTTGCCCGTAAGTAAGGCATACCCGATCAGGATCAGAGCCGGGATAAAGATCAGACAGAAGTACCATTCTTCCTGCATGAAGGCTAATCCCCGTGTACTGAGCAGTGAGATCAGCGGTGAGATCAGAGCGATCACCACCGGCAGGATGACCAGTTCTTTCTTCAGCAGCGGGATATCCAGCTCTTCGGGATGTTCGATAAACGGCATCACGGAGATGATCAGCAGGAAGGACGGAGAAGCCAGCCAGCGGAAGGACGGTTCACTGAAGCCGTGCATGACACTGCTGAGGATCGGAATCAGAGCTACAGCCGAGATGATCAGCCACAGGATCTGCCGCAGACGGTTCTGCCGGTCTCTTTTCAGCAGCTGCGGAACCATCAGGATCGTCAGTGACGAAGACCACAGGAAGACCGCCATGACCGAGTCATTCGCCGATGTATAGGAGTACAGCGAAGAGATCGCCGTACCGCGGTTGGCCAGCGCACTGCCGGGCATCAGGACACCGGTCAGATAATCGAGATACGGTACGATACTGTCGTAGACAAAGACGGAACTGCGGCTGCCGATACGGGAGTTGGCAAGGATCGCCAGCACCTCCGGAAGCACAACGGCAGCCGACAGGATGAATCCCACCAGATAATACCCGATCAGGATCATCGCTTCCTTCATCATGCCTTTCAGATTCCCGTACTGTTTCTGCCATCTCCAGATAAAGTAGATGATCGTAAACAGGGACAGGGAATAGAACAGGTAGTAGTTATTGATAAACATGAAGAAGACCATGAAGACATAGAAGAAGGGTTTTCTCTCCCTGATCCAGCAGTCCACGGCCAGAAAGTACAGAGGCAGGAAGACGAAGAAGGAGCCGAAGAACGGATGCATCATCGTCTGCAGATTATAGGCGCTGAAGGCAAACATCAGGGAGCCCAGGATCGCCGTACGCCTGCTGTAGCGGTTGTATGCGGCATAGGCATAGAAACTGAAGGATGCGGTCAGAAACTTCAGGTAGGTAGCGATCAGGATCACATCCCGGTATTTCATCTGCGTAAACGCAAACGGATAGTCAAAGATATCCTGGAAGTAGAACAGCTTGGAAGAGTAGTAGTCATTGCCGAGGAACGAAGCCCAGTTCCAGAAGGGCAGAACGCCTTTGTCCGCAAAAGCATGCATCATCGTGCGCAGGGCTTCGAAGTTGGAGGAATACAGCGTACGCATATCCCAGCCCAGCACAAAAGCCGTACTGCCGTGCAGATAGGGCACAAAAATAAAAGCACAGATCAGTGTTGTCAGTATGAACAGCCAGAGAAACGGCTTGGCAGGATTCTTTTTCATGTACACTATTATACCAGTACAGGACGTATATACCGAAAGAAAAACGGTCTGTGTACACAAACCGTTAATGCCTGATATTCTTTGTTTCCTTGACAACGTACTGGGGAACCCGGTTGATACTGATATAGATACGTCCGATATATTCACCGATAATGCCCAGTGTGCAGAGGATGGCACCGCCGATCATCGTCATGACCGCCATCAGGGAAGCCCAGCCGGCAGCCGTCTCGGGATGCAGAAGCTTGATGACAACGGCATATACCGCAAAGATGAAACCGATCAGCGCGATCATAAGACCGATGAAGGTCGCAATCCGCAGGGGCTTGACCGAGAACGATGTAAACCCGTTCATCCAGAGCTTGACAAGCTTTTTAAACGTATACTGTGATTTGCCGGCGGCTCTTTCGCGGTGGTCGACATCGACATTGGCGATATTGGCTGTTGAGGATAACAGCAGTCCGCGGATGTAAGGATACGGGTTGGGATACTCGGTTACCTTATCGATAATAAACCTGCGGGCAATGAAGAAACTGCCGATATACAGTTCTTTGGGCTTGCCGAGAAGTTCCACTTCCATCAGATCGTTGACTCTGGAACCCCAGTTGCGGAATACCGAGTGTTTCTTGGAAGGATAGTGGGCAATGACAACATCATAGCCCTCCTGAAGCTTGTTGATCATGCGGTCCAGTTCATTGACCGGATGCTGACCGTCATCATCCAGCGAAACAACATAATCACCGGTGCTGTAGCGGTAGCCGGCAAGGCAGGCGGCATCCTGTCCGCTGTTCTTGGCCATCGATATCGCTTTGACACGGGGATCGTTTTCGGCAAGTGAAAAGATCACATCCCGGGTGTGGTCACGGGAGTAATCATTGACCAGAAGGATCTCATAATCCACTTCGTTCAGTGTATGCATTTCTTCCCTGATCTCATCTACAACACCGCCGATGGTCTTCTCGGAGTTGTAGCAGGGGATAACAAATGAGTATTTCATCTATGGCATTATAACACGATATTTATGTATAATTCTTTTATGAGTAAAATTCGCAGAGATTTCTCCCGTTACTGGCTGATCACCGTATGCGTATGTTTCTTCCTGCTGTTTGCCCTGATCAGCAGATGGGCACCGGTCGCCGGGGATGACTGGGGCTATGCCCTGGGCGGGATGTGGAATAACCCCCTTGTCAAGGCAATTGAGTTCTACCGGATCTGGTCCGGACGTTTTTTCAGTGAGCTCTGGGGCTTCTGTGTGGCTCCGCATAAGAAACTGTGGAATATCCTGAATCCGATGATCTTTACCGGTGTGCTGTGGATGCTGATGGTGCACAGCGGCAGAGAGAAACACCCGTATCTGATCCCGCCTCTGGCTGTGATGCTGATCCTGACCGTACCGAACGGTCTGCGCAAACAGACATATGCCTGGATCATGGGCACGACGTATGTACTGCCGCTGCTGTTTTTCCTGATCTATCTGTACTGTCTGAGAAAGATCATCTTCCATGATGATAACAACAGGTACCGGAAGATCTTTGCCGGCAGTCTGTGTCTGGCAGTGCCTCTCTACATGGAGAATGCAGCGGCGATGCTTGTCGGTGTCAACGTACTGGTATGTATCTGGCTGTACTTTAATAAGAGAGACAAACTGAAGCTGATGGCAGTGTATACCGTCATCAGTATCATTGGTACACTGCTGATCCGCTATGCGCCGGGTGCGGTATACCGCATGGCCAGAGACCACGAGGAGTTCCGTTCACTGTCATTATTCGGCAAGATCGCCGTCAACTGGTCACAGTTCATCCTGTATACCTATACGAATAACAGTGT
>CADBMY010000307.1 GCA_902795905.1 uncultured Erysipelotrichaceae bacterium | reverse complement strand
GATATGACATATACCGGGATCTTCTTCTCTGCCAGTACCGATGTGATACCGGAGAGAATGCCGATCAGCGAGAAGTCCAGGTTTCCCTGTACACGCCAGGCGGTATATTCACCGACGGCGGAGATCTTCGTCTCCGGGACATCCTCGGTCCGTACGACAACGGAGTACTCTTTGTCTGTTTTTGACGCAAACCAGTATTCCTCGCCATGGTAGACAGGCATTTCCGCGGTCTTGACGATCGTGAAGCTTTCGTTCAGTCTTTCCAGGACCAGGGGTTTCTTTCCCTTCTCGGTATACTGCAGACCCTGTCGGCGGCACCAGCGCACAGCTGCTTCGCGGTATGCCTTTGTCCGGTACTGATGCCAGTGTTCATTCAGTCCGTTGTAGTAGAGTTCATCCCGGAAGCGTTTGAAAGCTCCCTTACCGGATAATGCATTCTCAAGGATCGTACGGATATTCAGGTTGGGCTGACTTTCCGCAAATTTCGTCATGACTTCGTAGTCATTGACTTCCTGTCTTCCCGGCAGCAGGATATATCTTTCATCCTCAGAGATCTTCTGTCTCAGTTCCGTAACTGTTTCTGCCGGTGTCTTTTCATCGATACGGATGATTTCTCCGGTATCCAGGTGTCTGTAGATCTCCCTGTTATCGCCGGCTTCTTCCAGCGCTTTGATTACTTCTTCGAGTGTTAATGTCTTGTTTACTGTCATCTTTACCTCTTACACGGTAAAGGGACCGCAGGGTCCCTTTCCGTTATTCTTCTGCAGGTGTTTCTTCACTCTCCGTGATCGGATCAACGATCGTAACGGCAGAGACTTTCTTGTCGTCATCTACCTTGATCACACGCACACCCTGTGCTCCTCTTCCGTAGGTGGATACCTGCGACAGAGAGATACGGATCATGACACCGTCATCAGTCATGATCAGGCAGTCTTCATCACCGCTGATAGCTTTCAGACAGACAAGACCGCCGGTCTTATCCGTGATATTCAGTGTCTTGACACCCTTGGCACCGCGGTTGGTCACACGATAATCATCCAGAGGTGTCTTCTTGCCGAAGCCCTTCTCGGTGATCGTCAGGATCAGACTTCCTTCAGAGCTTGTGGCAGCACCGACGACTTCACTGCCGTCTGTGTTGATACCCTTAACACCCATGGCGGTTCTGCCGCTTGGACGCAGTGTATCTTCCTTAAAGCGTATCGCCTTGCCGTTGGAAGCCGCAATGACGATCTCCTCATCACCTGATGTACCCTTTACAAACGCAAGTTCATCATCTTCACGCAGGCTGATGGCAATCTTACCGTTCTTCTGGATATTCTCAAATTCTTCGATCGGTACTCTCTTGATCACACCATTCTTCGTCACAAAGAACAGATACTTCGCACTGTCTTCACTGCCATAGGCTACCATCGCTCTGACTTTCTCATCCTTGTCCAGTCTGAGCAGGTTGACTACCGGCAGTCCCTTGGAGGTACGTCCGTAAGAAGGTACGTTATATCCCTTGATACGGTAGACTCTTCCGGCACTGGTGAAGATCAGCAGGTGATCATGTGTGGACATACTGATCGACTGGTCGACGACATCGTCTTCGTTCAGGCTCATGCCCCGTACACCTCTGCCGCCGCGGTTCTGCACACGGTAGGTATCGGAGGTGATCCTCTTGATATATCCGTTCTTGGATATCGTGATGATGATATCTTCGACAGGGATCAGGTCTTCATCTTCCATGTCTGCCCCGGCATCGATGATCTCGCTGCGTCTTTGATCACTGTACTTGTTTTTGATCTCTGTCAGTTCATCCTGCAGGATCTGTTCAACACGAGCGTGATTTGCCAGGATATCCTTCAGGTCTGCAATCTTGATCAGCAGTTCCTGATATTCATTTTCGATCTTTTCTCTTTCCAGTCCGGACAGTCTTCTCAGCTGCATGGCCAGAATCGCCTTGCCCTGGATCTCATCCAGTCCGAATCTTTCCGCAAACTTGCCGAGGATCTCATTGTCATCACGGGATGAACGGATGATATGGATGATCTCATCGATGTTGTCTACAGCGATGCGCAGGCCTTCCAGGATATGGGCTCTGGCTTCGGCCTTGTTCAGGTCGTACTGCGTACGTCTGATGATGACGTTGATCTGGTGCTTGATATAGCCTTCCAGCATTTCCTTCATACTGGCAAGTCTCGGGGCGCCGTCGATCAGCACGACGTTGTTTACCGCAAAGTTGGACTGCATCGGTGAAAGTCTGTACAGCTGGTTGAGCAGTACTTCCGGCTGGGCATCCTTCTTCAGTTCCATGACGATACGGATTCCGTCCATATTGGACTCATCACGTAATTCGGAGATGCCTTCGACTTTCTTCTCTCTGGCCAGGGATGCGATCTTTTCGACCATACCGGCCTTGTTTACCATATACGGGATCTCGTAGACAACGATGCGTTTTCTGCCGTTGGGCATGTCTTCGATCTTTGTCTTAGCCCGCATGGCGATCGAGCCTCTGCCGGTCTCAAATGCCTGTCTGATGCCTGATCTGCCGAGGATGAAGGCACCTGTCGGGAAGTCCGGTCCCTTGATGTATTCCATCAGTTCTGTCGCTGTGATCTCCGGATTCTTCATCACGGCGATGATACCGTCGATCGTTTCTCCGAGGTTGTGCGGTGCGACATTGGTTGCCATACCTACGGCAATACCGCTGGAACCGTTGACGATCAGATTCGGAAAACGGGCAGGAAGTACGCTCGGTTCCTTCTCTTCACCGTCGTAGTTGTCATCCATGTCTACCGTGTCCTTGTCGAGATCTCTGACCATCTCCAGAGCGATCTTTGACATTCTGGCTTCGGTATAACGCATCGCGGCTGCACCGTCTCCGTCCATGGAGCCGAAGTTGCCGTGTCCGTCCACCAGCACACAGCGCATGTTCCAGGGCTGGGCCATGTATACCATGGCACCGTAGATCGAACTGTCACCGTGAGGGTGGTATTTTCCCATCGTATCACCGACGATACGCGCACTCTTTCTGTGCGGCTTGTCCGGTGTGTTGCCCATCTCGTTCATCGCGTACAGAATTCTTCTCTGTACAGGCTTCAGTCCGTCTCTTACATCGGGAAGCGCTCTTGAAACGATAACGGACATGGAGTAGTCAAGAAAGTCTCTGCGGATCTCTCTTGTCAGTTCTGTCTCGGTTATATTTCCCGGGTCAAAATTTTCTTCATCAAATTCCATGAAATCTTCTGCCATGTCTGCCTCCCGTTAAATATCCAGATTCTGTACAAAGTGTGCGTTTTCAATAATGAAGTTCTTACGCGGTTCGACTTCTTCTCCCATCAGTGTGGAGAAGGCTTCATCAGCGGCTTCGGCATCACCAACATTGACTCTGATCAGTGTTCTGTTCTTTGGATCCATCGTGGTCTCCCATAACTGTTCGGGATCCATCTCACCTAAGCCTTTATATCTCTGGATGCTTATTCTTTCACCCATTTCCTTCTTGACTTCTTCCAGCTGTCTGTCGGTATAGGCATATCTGACACTGTTGCCCTTCTGTACTTTATACAGAGGCGGCTG
>CADBMY010000306.1 GCA_902795905.1 uncultured Erysipelotrichaceae bacterium | reverse complement strand
CCGTTTGTTACGAGCTGTACATGCATATGATATTGATCACAAAGATCCAGTATCCCGGAGAAATCCGGATGCAGCATCGGCTCTCCCAGAACATGCAGATAGATATACTGTGTATATGCCGAGATCTGCACAAGAGTGTGCTCAAATTCACGCAGTGTCATACTGCGTGCTTCTCTTGTATGATCCGTACAGAATGCACACTGCAGTCCGCATATATTCGTGATCTCGATATAAATTCGTTTAAACATACTTATACTCTATCAAAAAGAGTGCAGGAATGACACATGGATAAAATACCGGGATTAAAGTATAATCGTACTGGAGTTATGAACGGAATTGTACTTTTAAACAAACCGGAAGAAATGACATCGTTTTCGGCTGCGGCGAAATGCCGGAGGATCCTGGGAGAGAAGAAGGCAGGGCATACAGGGACACTGGACCCGAATGCGACAGGTCTGATGATCATCCTGCTTGGGCATTCAACTAAGCTTCTGCCGTACTGTACTGCCGATCACAAGAGATATACAGCGGAGTTCCGCATGGGGCTGATTTCCGATACCGAAGATATCTGGGGAGATGTACAGCCAGGCAGAACACCGCGTTTTCATGACGAAGAAGAACTGCAGAAGAATGTCCGTGCCTTTACCGGTGATCTGATGCAGGTGCCGCCGATGTACTCTGCCAAAAAAATAAACGGCAGAAAACTCTATGAGTTAGCCCGCAAAGGCATGGAAGTGGAACGTAAAGCCGTACCGATCAAGGTGGAAGAACTCTCTGTCGAACATATAGAAGATGATCTTTACTGTATGCAGGCGACAGTCTCTTCGGGAACATATATCCGTACGCTGATCACTGACTTCTGCAATGCCTTAGGTGAAGATGCAGTCATGACAAAGCTGACGCGCACAGGCATCGGTCCTTTTGATCTGGCGGAGGCATATACTTTTGAAGATCTGGAAAACGGCAGATACAGTCTTGCTGAACCGGTCAGAGCCATCGATCCGAAGTATCCTCTTATTGAAACAGATGATCCGCAGGCAGTAAAAAACGGACGTCCTGTCTTCTTGGATTCTAAGCAGGATATTGTATTATTAACGTATAAAGGTGAAGTGCTTGCGGCATATGAAAGACGGGAAGAGAATCGTTTTCACTGCCTGAGAGGATTATATTGATGAGAATCAGTTATATAGATATGAACAATCTGAAGAGATATCCGCTGCCTATGTGTGCATGCATAGGCTATTTTGACGGTATTCATCTCGGACATCAGAAACTGATCTCAGCGACAAGTGAAATGGCTGAAAGATACCACTGTGATTCAGCTTTGATCACCTTCGATCCCGATCCCAGAGAAGTAACCGTGAAATATGCAGATGTGCATCATATTATGACCCTGAGACAGAAGATCAACAAGGCCATGGATCTCGGCATAAACAATATTTATATTCTGAAGTTTACGGAAGAAATGTCCAAGCTGACTCCTGATGGCTTTATCGAGATGCTGCTGAAGACATGTGATCTGAAAGGCCTCGTCTGCGGTTTTGATTTTCATTACGGATATAAGGGACAGGGGAATGCGGAGACGCTGAAGGCATGCGGAAAATTTGAAGTAGCCGTCATTGAACCGGTATCTGACAGCGGCGGCAAGATCTCCAGTACGCGCATTCAGCAGCTGATCAGAGACGGAGATGTATCTACCGCCGAAAGACTGCTGGGTTCACCGTATGAGGTTGAGGGCATCGTTGTCGAAGGCCATCACAAGGGGACCGGCATCGGTTTTCCGACAGCCAATCTGCAGATCAGTACGGAGTATGTGGCGATGCATCCCGGTGTTTATGCAGGATATGTCTGGATCGACAGAAAGCGTTACAGAGGGATGATCAACTTCGGACATAATCCTACTTTTAACTATACAAACAAGTTATCTCTGGAGATCCATCTGCTGGACTTTGAGGGAGATCTCTACGGCAAACGTCTGCGTGTACAGTTCAAGCATTTCCTGCGTGAAGAGAGACAGTTCAAAACGGTAGGCAATCTGATCATGCAGCTGGAACAGGATAAGTATGCCATCAAGAGACTATTATCGATATGATCAGCGAACAGTATTCGGAAATGATGAAGGAGCTTCTGGGCTCACGTTATCTGGAATATGAAGATCTGCTGAATGAGAAGCCTTACCGCGGCTACAGGATCAACCATCTGAAGATCGATGATGATACCTTCTTTTCGCTGTACGGACTGTCCCATCAGAAGATACCTTTTATTCGTCATGGTTACTATTATCAGGATACGGCAGCGATCGGCAATCTTTCTGCCTATCGTGCAGGTCTGATCTACTCTCAGGAACCCAGTGCAATGGCACCGGCAGAACTGCTGGATCCGCAGCCCGGAGAGAATGTACTTGATCTCTGTGCAGCCCCGGGATCCAAAAGTACACAGATCGCTGAGATGATGCAGAACAGGGGACTGCTTGTCGTCAATGAGATCAATCCCGACAGAGCCCGTATTCTGCTCGAGAACATCGAAAGACACGGTGCAGAGAACTGTATCGTGCTGAACGCTTCACCGAAACAGATCGCGGAGAGATTCACTTCTTTCTTTGATAAAGTCCTCGTCGATGCACCATGTTCCGGAGAAGGCATGCTGAGACGAGAGGAAGAAGCGGAAAGCAACTGGTCACTGGCCAATGTCAGCGAATGTGCTGTACGGCAGCGGCTGATCCTGGAGAGTGCGCTTTTAACGCTGAAGGAAGAGGGCATTCTCGTCTACAGTACCTGTACGTTTAATACGATCGAAAACGAAGAAGTGATCTATGGTTTTCTTGCCGACCATCCGGAAGTTGAACTATATCCTTCCGCTGAACTGGACACGAATACCAGTGTATTTAAAAGAGAACCGGGAATGTACCGGATTCTGCCCATGGATGGGGGCGAAGGACAGTTCCTTTGCCGTATGCGTATTCGCACACAGAAGCAGGACCTTGTAAAGATGAAATACCTGCGTTCTGTGCTTCCTTCCAAAGATGCACTCTCTGTACTGGATCCGCTTGTACACCGCTTTGCATATTATGCAGAGAACGGCGGTTATCTCTACGGCAGCGATCAGCCGTTTCCGGATCTTTCCGGTCTTCATGTCATGCGTGAATTTGTACGGCTTGCGGAAGCAAAGAAAAACCGGTATGAACCTGATCATGCGCTGGCATTATTAAGGAATCCCGGCAGTATAATAGAATTGTCAGAAGAAGAATATACAAAATATATCAGCGGTGAAGTACTGACGAAAACAGCAGAACGCGGCTATCACACCGTGAGCAGAAACGGTTTCGGCATAGGTCTTGTCAAAGCGGACGGTACTTCTCTGAAAAACAGATATCCTAAACAATACAGGATCAGACAGAGGTAAGAATGACACTGCAGTTATTTGACTTTATTGAAGATACGATGCACGAGTATGAGCGCAGGTACGCATCTTTTGAGTATGCCGAAAAAGTACTGAAGAGTGCCTTTACAGAGATCATTGAAGGATACGGAATGCCCGGCGTGACGGTACACTCCCGTATTAAGAGCTATGACAGCCTGAAGGAAAAACTGCTTCGCAATAAGTTTTACAGGAACTGCAGAAACGGTGACGAAGCTCTTGCCAACATGCATGATCTTGTCGGCATCACCCTGGAATGTCAGTTCATCCGCAATGAAGTAGAGATCTACAACCGCCTGATAACCTCTTTTTCCCGCACACCGCTGGGAATGTCATCCTGTCCCGAATACCCGGCTGTCTATCTGAATCTGGATATGATCCAGCCGCAGCTGCAGCGCAACGGTTTCACGATCTACCGCATAGACGGTTTCTATGACTTTAACGGTGAAAAGATTTGTTTTGAACTGCAGATCAAAGCTCTGGTCCACCGTTTCTGGAGCGAAATCGAACATAAAGTTGTATATAAGAATCCTGACTTTGTCAGCAATGACAGATTTATCAAGGATATCCTGAGTTCAGTAAGAGATAATCTTGATATCGTAGACAGACAGCTGGAACTGATCTATGACCAGATCAGTATTGATACTGCTAATAAGGGCATAGGCTTCAGTGAGACGGAATTCAAGCGTCTGACGGCTTCTTCGATCAGCAGACTGATCAATCAGAAACTGAATCAGAGTCTTGGCTTTACACTGGATTTCAAGAATGCCTCGGCAATGCTTGCACAGTACATATATATCCGTGAGTTTATCAATGCGGAAGATCCCAAACGCAAGATGCTTGACTACTTTGAGCATCTGAACATGCTGGCATCATCGGATATGGACTTTACACAGCAGATCATTCTGGAAGGGGAATTCAGCAGTAAAATACCGTTCTGTGACCGTCTTGGCAAATACTTCAGTGAGATGATCAATACGGATTTTGAGTGGCATGTCTTCTTTATCGCTCTCTTCAGTGTACAGTCCGGTTCTCCCTCAAAAGAACTGAATGATTTCACTGAAACCATGCGCTATCTTCTTGTTCAGCCGATGAACTGCCGTGATCTGTTTCCTGCCTTCAGTACGGAAGCCAGAAAGCAGGTGCAGGATGCCCTGGAACTGACGCTTGCGGATATCATCATCAACAATGTAGGTATACGTCTGGCGGATGAAGAAACGGTATATCACATCTCGGAAGTCTTCCGGACATTCATGCAGGAAGTCGAAGAGACGTACAAACAGCCGCAGAAGATCCTGGATGATATCGGTACCCTGAAACTGATGATGCGCAGGCAAATCATGCGTAGGATCAAATGAACCGTGTTATAATACGAAAGAGGTAAATACTATGGCACAGGATTATGTAATTTTACATGAGAAGTCTGATAACGGACTTATCGCAATAAACAAGTCGGTATTCCATGCGATCTCTGAGATCTCGATCGGGGAAGTGGAATACGCTATGCTGAACAACTCAACATTCAACAAGCCCCTGCAGGTACGCATCGTCAAGAATAAACTGGAGATCACTGCGGATATCAAGGTGCGCTACGGTGCCAATGTCAATACGACATGCGAGCTTGTACAGAACAGGATCTATGAGAATATTCTGTTTATGACAGGCTTTAAAGCCAGTGAAGTTACAGTCAATGTAGAAGGGTTTGAAATCTAGTTGACAAAGCATTAAATGTGTTGTTTAATAACTAAGTAATTCGGAAAGCAGAAGTACCGCTTCTCACCCGAGGTCCTTCGGATCTGGGTCAATGCCGTGATCAGTAATGATTTTTAAGGCAGGTGCGGTTTCTGTGCCTGCTTTCTTTATAGGAGGTATACTTGCGCTACACAAAACCGAAAAGAAATGTACCAGAAGAAATGGTCAATGAGAACATTCGATTCCATGAAGTCCTTGTGATCGGACCTAACGGTGAGCAGCTTGGTATCATGATGCGCAGAGAAGCGATCGAGAAAGCGTATGAGATGAATCTTGATCTCTTCTGTGTGGCACCGAATGCACAGCCCCCGGTTTGTAAGATCCTGGATTACGGAAGACATCACTTTAATGAGCAGAAAAAGGCACGGGAAGCGAAGAAGAAACAGCATGTTACGGAAGTAAAACCGCTGCGTCTTTCTCCGGTCATTGATCAGCACGATTTTGATACAAAGCTCAAACAGGCTCGCAAATGGGCTGAGGAAGGGCAGAAAGTCAAGATTGACATGCGCTTCCGCGGACGTATGATCACCCGTAAGGAAGTCGGTGAGCAGATCATGAACAAGTTCATTGAGCAGATGGCAGAGTATGCGGTTGTAGATAAAGCACCTAGTATGGAAGGCAATACGATGTCTGTAGTATTATCCCCTAAAAAGAAGACGAAGCAGCGTGAGGAGGAATAGAGATGAAAGCTAAAGCAAAAAAACCCAAGAAGATCAAGATGAAGACAAAAAAGACCTTTGCCAAGCGTGTAGAGGTTACCGGTTCCGGTAAGTTAAAGAGAAAACACAACTACATTTCTCACTTTGCGGCTAACAAGACTCATAAGCAGAAGAAGCACTTATCTAAGCCGACATTAGTATCCAGCAGCGATTTCAAGCGTGATAAGCAGCTGTTACAGGGTTAATCAGGTATGTTAGGAATACGGAGAGCAAAGGGATCTACACCGACAAGAAACCGTCGTAAAAAGGTTTTAAAGCTTGCCAAGGGCTACTTTGGCAGTAAGCACTTACTGTACAGAACAGCTCATGAGCAGGTCATGCATTCTCAGAAGTATTCTTACATTGACCGTAAGAAACTGAAGAGAGAGATGCGTAAGCTCTGGATCGCCAGAATCAACGCTGCTGCACATCTCAATGACATCAGCTACTCCAAACTGATGCATGGCTTAAAGCTGGCAGGAATCAACATCAACCGTAAGATGCTGAGTGAGATCGCTATCCACGATCCCAAGGCCTTCACGGAACTTGCAGATTCTGCAAAAAAGGCTTTACAGGCGTAAGAAAAACAGGGATAATAGTTCTATCCCTGATCCGGCGTGTTGGTGAAGCGGCTCAACACACTGCCCTCTCAAGGCAGCATTCACGGGTTCGAACCCCGTACACGTCACCAAGGTACTAACTAAGCTTTCGGAAACAACAGGCTCTTCAGCCTGAGATATATAACCGAAAGCTTTT
>CADBMY010000305.1 GCA_902795905.1 uncultured Erysipelotrichaceae bacterium | reverse complement strand
GCCCAGATCCTTGAGCTGATGAAGGAACTGCAGACGAAGTATGATACTTCCCTGCTGATGATCACACATAACCTGGGTATTATCTCCGAACTGTGTAAGGATGTTGCCGTCATGTATGCCGGTGCGATCATTGAGTACGGTTCCGTCAAGAACGTATTCGCGAAGCCGAAACATCCGTATACCAAGGGTCTGCTTGGTGCCATTCCGACCCTGGCTGATACCAAGGAGAGACTGACAGCTATCCCCGGTACGATCGCTGATGCGTATAACCTGCCGGAAGGATGCAGCTTCAGTCCCCGCTGTGAGCATGCGACAGAAGAATGCCATAAGAATACCCCGAAGCTGGTTGAACTTGAAGAAGGGCATTATGTAGCCTGCTGGCACCATGAGGAGGTTTAATCGTGAGCGAGAATATGACAAATGCGGTAGAGAAGAAACCTCTGATCGAAGTAAAGAACGTTAAGAAATACTTCCGTATCGACAAGACGCATGAACTTCACGCGGTCGATGATATCAGCTTTAATATCATGCCCGGTGAGACAGTGGGTCTGGTTGGTGAATCCGGATGCGGTAAGTCCACGATGGGTACGGTCATGATGCGTCTGCAGAATGCGACAGCCGGTCAGGTGCTCTTTGAGGGAGAGAATATCTTCGATGCCAAGAGCCGTGACAAGGATATGTACTACAGACGGAACATGCAGATCGTCTTCCAGGATCCGTATTCTTCCCTGAACCCCAAGAAGCGTATCAAGAGTATCCTCTCGGAGGCATACGAGACACAGAAGCTGTGCCCGAGAAACCAGATCGAAGAGAATCTTGAGATGCTTTGCGACAAGGTCGGTATTCCCAAAGAGATGTGGATGCAGTTCCCGCATGAACTGGACGGCGGTAAGCGTCAGATCGTCGGTATTGCCCGCGCGCTGAGTGTTAACCCGAAGTTCGTTGTCTGTGATGAGCCGGTATCCGCTCTGGATGTATCGGTACAGGCAAAGATCATCAACCTGCTGATGGATCTGCAGAAGGAGTTGGGACTGTCCTATCTGTTCATCTCTCATGACCTGAGTGTAGTTAAGCATATCTCTCATAAGATTGCTGTTATGTACCTGGGCCGTATCGTTGAGCTGGCAGACAAGGAGACACTGTTCAACAACACGCTGCATCCGTATTCACTGGCACTGCTGTCGGCGATTCCGCAGGTTGCGACAGAGAGCCAGGTCAAGAGAATCGTTCTGCGCGGTGATGTTGTCAGCCCGATCAATCCGAAGCCGCAGTGCCGCTTTGCGCAGAGATGCTGGATGGCAAGTGAAGACTGCCTGGAGAAGGAACCTGAACTGACCGAGGTCGAACCCGGACATTTCGTCAGATGTTTCCACTGGGCAGAGTCCAGATCCAAAGCTGAACACGCAGAAGTTGTCGGTATCGACAATAAGTAACGGGAAAGGAGCCTGAATATGGCATTCATTTCACCGGTAGTAACAGATATGCAGGTCGTCCCTGTTGCAGGGTATGACAGTATGTTAATGACTCTGAGCGGATGTCACGAACCGTTCTTTACGAGAAATATCGTGATCCTGCACGACAGTGAGGGTCATGAGGGTATCGGCGAGATCCACGGCGGTGACTATACCAATGAGGCCCTCAGAGCGTGTATTCCGTTAGTTGTAGGACAGCCGGTCATCAAGTACCGCAATATCATGGACAGTATCCGCAGAAATGCGCACAGAGCTGCCGATGATGACGGTGAAGGCATACAGAGTCTGGATATCTCCAAGCTGAAGTATGTTGTCAAGAGCGAGTGGGCGATCGAGTGTGCTCTGCTTGACCTTGCCGGTCAGGTACTGGGTGTGCCGATGTGTGATCTTCTCGGCAATGGCAAACAGCGTGACCAGGTAGAAGTACTGGGTTACCTGTTCTATGTTTCCGATAAGAAGAAAGCACCGGATCTGCCGTATCTTGATGAAAGTGACAGTAATGATCCGTGGTTCCGTCTGCGCAGACAGGAGATGCTTACACATGAGCGTCTGGTCGAACAGGCAAAGGTCCTGCACGAGAAGTACGGATTCCGCAACTACAAGTTAAAGGGAGGTGTTCTGGAAGGTTCCTATGAGATGGATACGGTCAGAGCACTGAAGGAAGCTTTCCCGGACGGACGTATCAATATCGATCCCAACGGGGCCTGGACTCTTGAGGAAGCGATCAGACTGTGCAAGCCGATGGAGAATATCCTGACATATATCGAAGATCCTACGGGACCTGAGGCAGGATACTCCAGCCGTGAGATCATGGCTGAGTTCAAGAACGCTGTACATCTGCCTGTAGCGACGAACATGATCGCAACAGACTGGCGTCAGTTCTATCACAGCGCAGCACTGAAGAGTGTTGATATCGTTCTCGCAGATCCTCATTTCTGGGGCTTTGAGGGAACCGTAAGACTCGGACAGCTGCTGAAGGACTGGGGTCTGACATGGGGCTCACATTCAAACAATCATTACGACATCACCCTGGCCGCATTTGCTCAGGTAGGATGCGCAGTACCGGGAGAACCGGCACCGATGGATACACACTGGATCTGGCAGGATGGCCAGGATCTGCTCAAGGATGCGCCTAAGATCGTTGACGGATATCTGCAGCTGCCGAAAGGAAACGGACTTGGTGTGCATCTCGACCATGATCGTCTGAAGGAAGCCAACGACCTCTATAACAAGCTCAGTACGCATGACCGTAATGATGCGCTGGCCATGCAGTATCTGATCAAGGACTGGAAATACGACAGTAAGAAGCCGTGTCTGGTCAGATAATTCAATAGAAAAGTTTCGCAGGTAATATACCGCGGAACGGAGAACAGAGGACCTCCTTTCGCGAAAGACAGGAGGTTCTTCTGTGAAGAGTGTAAGAAAAACTGTATAAATGAATAACCAAATCTGTATAGCCCGAAAGACAAATGTCATTTATGATCAAAATGTACAGAGAGGTATACATTAATATGCAAAATATCACGCAGAAAGGAATACAATGGGAATTCCGATCATTGAAAAAATAGAAGTCTATCCGGTAGCCGGACATGACTGTATGGAACTTAACCTGTCGGGTGCACACGCACCGTACTTCACCAGAAATATCGTATTGCTGACGGCATCGGACGGCAGCGAGGGTGTCGGCGAAGTACCCGGCGGTGAAAAGATCACAAAGGCCCTGGAGGATATCAAGCCTCTGGTATTAGGCACAAGAGTATCAGATTACAAGCAGACACTGAATAAGATCAGAGCCTGGCTGAATGAGAATATCAAGGATGATGTCAGAGGTCTGCAGACCTATGATCTGCGTACCGGTGTACATGTTGTTACAGCGGTGGAAGCACCTTTGCTGGATATCCT
>CADBMY010000304.1 GCA_902795905.1 uncultured Erysipelotrichaceae bacterium | reverse complement strand
GGGCGGGGGTTCTGCCTTCCTGTTCTACGGACCTTTATCCAATGTGATGAGTGAAGTGATCGAGACGAACTTCGATGAGCATTTTGGCTTTGACAGTCATATCATCTCCCGTAAGCAGCAGCTGATGCCGAAGCTCTCCGAACTGATCAAGAATATGTAAGACGCAAAGGATCAGACTTCCGAAGTCTGACCCTTTTATCATGAACAGTGAATATTTATAACAATGCCTATTATGTAATTTCGCATGTATTTTACGGATGAAACAGATGATGATAAACTCTTTATGAAAAGAGGGGTTAAACATGAAAACACTGTGGGATCTGTACAGTACATGGTTCAGAATGGGACTGTTTACCTTCGGCGGCGGGTATGCGATGTTACCGATGATCCAGCGGGAAGTCATTGAGAAACATCACTGGGCTACCGAGGATGAGATCATGGATTATTATGCGATCGGCCAGGTCACACCCGGCATTATCGCTGTCAATACGGCTACATTCGTCGGTTATCAGGTGAAGGGCATCATCGGCGGCATCATTGCGACACTGGGCGTTGTTTCACCATCGCTGGTGCTGATCTCGGTCATTGCCGGATTGATCACGAATTTCTCCGAACTGGCGGTCGTCCAGCATGCCCTGAAAGGTATCCAGGTCGCTGTATGCGTACTGATGTATACAGCCGTGACCAAACTGTATAAGCAGGGTGTCAAGGATACGGCAGGCTTTGTGATCTTCGTATGCGCACTGGTACTGGCATACTTTACAAATATTTCAACGGTCTTCCTGGTCATTCTGGCCGGGATCAGCGGATATGTGATCTATACGGTAAGAAACAGGAGGAAGGCTCATGAGTAACTTTCTTCTGATGTGCTGGGAATTCTTCAAGACCGGTTTGTTCGCAATCGGCGGGGGTCTGGCAACGATTCCGTTCCTGCGTGAGATCTCTTTGAAGTACGGCTGGTATACGATCGATATGTTAACGACAATGATCGCTGTCAGTGAATCCACACCAGGTCCGATCGGCATCAATATGTCCACGTATGTAGGCTATACGATGTACGGGATCCCGGGGGCGGTCTGTGCCACACTGGCGCTTACGGCACCGAGTCTGATTATTATCTGTGCCGTAGCCAAAGCCCTGAAAGCATTTAAGGATTCACCGATCGTTGAGGGTATCTTCACCGGTCTGCGTCCGGCTGTCGTCGGCTTTATCATCTCGGCAGTCATCAGTATCTTCCTGAATGCACTGTTCAGGATCGATATCTTCAAGGCTTCCGGCAATATCATCGATCTGTTCAACATCAAGGGTATTGTGCTGTTTGCGGCTCTTCTCGCCTTCATGAAGTGGAAGCCGAAGCTTCATCCCATCGTTGTGATCATGATCGCGGCAGCGGCAGGTATCCTGCTTCAGTTCTAAGTAACAGACAGTACGGTATCCGTACTGTTTTTATATGAAAAACCCGCATTTCTGCGGGTATATCTTCAATGGCGTGCCCGAGGGGATTCGAACCCCTGACCCCCAGCTTCGGAGGCTGGTACTCTATCCAGCTGAGCTACGGGCACAGTGCCTAATAATATTATCACACCTTGAAAGGATAAGAAAGAAATCATTGGCTTAAAGTGGTATGATTGAGCCATGACATATGATATTACAAATCTACGGGTGATCGCTGTTGACGCTGACGGCACGATCCTGCCCCATGGCCGCGAAGAGATCAGCGAAAGAACCAGAGAAGCATTTGCGAAAGCTTCCGCAAAAGGGTATGAGATCTTTGTCAATACCGGCAGACACTATACATTCATTCCGGACTCGTTCTTTACGGATATACCGATCGAGTATATCGGTACGATCAACGGTGCTGCTTTGGTAAAACGTGACGGTACTGTACTCACAGCCAGAGAGATCAGTGAGAATGATATGAACAGGATCACGGCGTACTGCGAGGAGAAGGGACTGGGTCTTGGCTTCAAGTTCAGAGACAGTCTTGTGACATATGCGCATCATCAGAGATTCATGGACGGATATCTGGTCGGTGAGGAACAGAAGGGGTATCTGATCAAGAACGGCTGTGATCATACACACCATAAGACATACGGGTATCCTCTTGGTACATTTATCATTGCTGATGAAGAGGACTTCAGACCCCTGCAGGAAGCTTTTCCGGAGTTTACGCTGGCACATTCATCCAAACCCGGATTTGACCTGTTCAAAACAGAAGTAAATAAAGTGCTTACAGCAGAAGACTACCTGAAGATCAAGGGATATACGTGGGAGAATATGATCGCCTTCGGAGATGCCGGCAATGATATTCCTTTCCTGCAGAAGGCTGCGATCGGTGTAGCAATGGGAAACGGACAGGACGGAATCAAGGAAGCTGCAGATATCATCGCCCCCTCGATCAGTGAAGACGGGGTGGCATATACGCTTGAGAAACTGGGTATAGTATAATACTGGCGGAGGTAACAGGAATGGAGATCAACAGTAATACAAAGATGGGGGAAGTGCTGAAGGCATATCCCTGGCTCATTGAGGAGGCAGTTAAGATCGATGAAAGACTGTCCATACTCAATTCACCGATCACCAGAGCGATGATCAAAAACATGACAGTTACGGATCTGTGCAAAAAAGCCCACATCGATGAGATGCAGGCAATTGAGACAGTTAAGCAGATCATTGCCGGACACGAAGAGGCTCAGAACTCGTAGTTTTCTTCGATGTTCTTCTTCTGCTGATCATGCATGATCACCGGATCCCTGAGTTTATACGCCATGCTTCCGGGGATCTCGGAATAGCAGTCTGACGCAAACATCACGTAGTTGCAGGTGTGGCTCTCATACAGCGGATTATCAGCCCTGACTAACAGGATATGTTCAAATACCTGCGCAAATGTAGCCAGGGTATTCTGCAGGAAGCGGGACCCCTCAAAGCGGTAGAAACCGGGAAGATTGGCAACCAGAACGCCGTCTTCCTTTAATTTTGTCTTGATCAGTTTTGCGGCTTCGAGCGTATACAGCGATACCTCCGGCATGACACCGGTATAGGCATCGTTGATGATCACATCATACTTTTTATCGGTATTCGCTATGTAATGCCGGCCGTCATCGATGAAGGTATGCAGACGCTTCTCTTCGGGATCATACTTCGCCAATACTTCATCAAGGTAGAAGAACTGCCTGGCGCTCTTCTCGGCATTGGGATCGATCTCCACAACATCCATGGAGATATCCTCATAGTGAGAGAGTATGTACTTCGGATAGGAGTATCCGCCGCCGCCGATCATCAGCACATCATAGATATCCAGAGGAAGTGCAAACATCAGGTTGAACTTCTTCATATACTCGAAGATCAGTTCCGTGCGCAGATCCGGTTCCAGATATGTGGCAGAATGCCATCCATCTTCATTTTCGTATACCCGGATACGGTGTCCGTCAACGTATTCTGTCTCGTAGATCAGGACATCCGGGAGTTCTTTCTGTGTATTCATGTGTATATCATAGCACGGATTCGCATCTGCTTTTGAGTGTACTTCAAATATCATTTCCCCGTGAAATCAGTTAAAATATAATTAATGAGCATGGCAATGATCACACCGGAGCAGCTGTGCGGGAAGGTTCAGGAGATATATCATCGCAAAGGAAAAGCAGTGATTGCGATAGACGGTCGCTGCGGTGCCGGCAAGTCTACGCTTGGTGCCTGGCTGGCTGAACAGTATCACGCAAGACTGTTCCACATGGATGATTTTTATCTGCAGGCGCATCAGCGTACACCGGAGCGGTATGCGGAACCGGGCGGGAATGTCGACCGGGAACGTTTCACGGCAGAAGTCCTGGAACATCTCGATGACCCGGAAGGGCTGACATACCATCTGTTTGAGCATAAGGGATTTACCCTTGGCAAAGCTGTACATGTCAACAGGACAGACATTACGGTAATCGAGGGATCCTACAGTATGCGTCCGGAACTGACACCGTATTACGACCTGACGGTCTTTCTGGATATCGATCCGGCAGAACAGCTGGAAAGGATACGCAGACGCAACGGGGAAGAGGTGCTGCAGATGTTCATACAGCGCTGGATCCCGCTGGAAGAGAAATACTTCCGGGATCTGGACGTCAGGAACAGATGTGATCATATCATGATCATCAACGGATCTTTGGAGGGATCCGCAGAAAAAAGGAGGACATTGGAAATGACTCAGCTGACAGAAGAATTTGTCACAACACTCCCTAAACTGGGATTCGGCCTTATGCGTCTTCCCAGACTCGAAGACGGCAAAACAATCGATGTAGAACAGACAAAACAGATGGTAGATGCTTTCCTCGCTGCCGGTATGAAGTACTTTGATACAGCGTTTGTCTATGAAGGCTCTGAAGACGCATGCCGTCAGGCTCTGGTAGAACGCTATCCCAGAGAGTCTTACTATCTGGCTACCAAGCTGAATGCAGGTATGCCCGGTCTGACCGAGGAAACAGCCAAGCAGGAATTCTATACCAGCCTGGAGCGTACAGGTGCGCAGTACTTTGACTTCTATCTGCTTCATGCCATCGGCAAGGGTAATATCGATAAGTACAATAACTGGGATATCTGGGGCTTTGCACAGGAACAGAAGGCAAAGGGACTGATCAAGCATGTCGGCTTCTCTTTCCATGATACGGCAGAGATGCTCGATGAAGTCCTGACAGCACATCCGGAAGCGGAATTTGTCCAGCTGCAGATCAACTATGCGGACTGGGAGAGCAACTCCGTACAGTCCAGACTCTGCTATGAGGTATGCCGTAAGCACAACAAGCCGGTCGTTGTCATGGAACCGGTAAAAGGCGGTATGCTTGCGAATCCTCCGGCACCTGTAAAAGAGATCTTTGATCAGGCAGATCCGCATGCTTCCCCGGCTTCCTGGGCGATTCGCTTTGTTGCATCCAAGCCCGGTATCATGGTCGTTCTCAGCGGTATGAGCAATCTTGCGCAGATGGAAGATAATCTGTCCTATATGAAGGATTTCAAGCCTCTGAGCGAAGCTGAAGCAGATACCGTGAAAAAGGCACAGGACGCTCTGGCCAGTATTCCTTCGATCCCGTGTACGGGATGCCGGTACTGCGTAGCAGGATGCCCGATGCAGATCAACATTCCGAGTATCTTCTCGGCAATGAATACAAATCTTGTCTTCCAGAACAAGGAGAGAGCACAGGGCAGTTATAACATGGCTACCAGAGGTGACCATGGCAAGGCTTCCGCATGTATCAAGTGCGGTGCCTGTGAAGCCCAGTGTCCTCAGCACCTGCAGATCCGTGACCTGCTTGAACAGGCTGCGGAGATGTTCGGCGAATAACATGAAAAAACTCTGGGACTGATCCTCAGAGTTTTTATATACTTACTTTTTCGCCTGACGGGCTCCCTTGTATCCGTAGGTACCGTTGATACGGTCGCCGATATCACCGGCAGCCTTGATGATAAAGCCGTCTTTGTTCAGACCTTCCGGAATATACTTGGCAGCGTAGATATGGACATCGGGATGATGCTCATACAGCAGTTTTACACCGACATCGGAAGCGAAGATGGACATGACCTTGATCCGTGTATACCCGGCCTCTTTCAGGAAGCCGATGGTGGCATCGATAGAGCCGCCGGTAGCCAGAGCAGGATCGACGATCACAGCCGGATACTGTTCCATGTTTTCGGGCATCTTGAAGTAGTACTTTACAGGCTGCAGGGTCTGCTGGTCACGGTAGAGACCGACATGACCGACACAGGCGGTAGGCAGTAACGTACGCAGACCGTCCACCATGCCGAGACCTGCACGCAGGATCGGAACGATCGTGATCGTTTCCGCCAGCAGCGGTGATTTCATCGTGATCAGCGGTGCATCGATCTCCACATCTTCGGTCTTCAGGTCTTTCAGAGCTTCATATCCCATGATGATCGTCAGTTCCGTAATGATCTCCGCAAACTCCTTGGATCCGGTATTCAGATCTCTGAGTTTGGTGATCTTATGAGCCACCAGGGGATGGTCATCGAAGGTAGTCAGGTTCTTCTCAAAGCTTTCCATAGTTACTCTCCTTCACTGTGATATATATTATCACGATTCAATTGACGGCAGGGTCATTTTTAGTAAAATTGAGGCAGGGAGACCGCCATGACAAAGACAGAACTGATCACAAAAGTAGTACTGATGGATGAGCAGGCAGTGCAGAGAGCACTGATGCGTATTTCCTATGAGATCATCGAAAAGAATGCCAGCCTCGAAGATGTCGTCCTGATCGGCATCAAGACAAGGGGAGGTCCTCTTGCCCGTATTATCCGCGATAATATCCG
Source organism: uncultured Erysipelotrichaceae bacterium (assembly GCA_902795905.1). Lineage (GTDB taxonomy): Bacteria > Bacillota_I > Bacilli_A > Erysipelotrichales > Erysipelotrichaceae > Bulleidia. The sequence continues at coordinate 2,910 of CADBMY010000304.1, read as the reverse complement.
CAGGCATACAGGCGTTGAAATACCGATGGCCGAGCTGGATGTCATGTACTACCGTGATGATCTGGAGAAGGTCTATGATAATCCGAAGGTCACAAAGGATGATCTGCCGGTGGAGATCGACGGACGCTGTGTCATCCTTGTCGATGATGTTCTCTATACGGGCAGAACGGTCAGAGCGGCGATCGATGCCCTGTTTGATCTTGGCAGACCGGCCAAGGTATCGCTGGCGATCCTGGTGGACCGCGGACACCGTGAACTGCCGATCCGTCCCGATTATATCGGCAAGAATGTTCCAACATCTTCTTCCGAAGTGATCGCGGTCAATCTTGAAGAGACTGACGGAAAGACCAATGTAGAACTGCTGGAGAAAGTGACTCATGACTAAGATCGTTGTCAGTGCCTGCCTGCTTGGCTGTAACTGCCGCTATGACGGCAAGAACTGCTATATCAAAGAGATTGAAGAATTAAAGGGAAAACACACGATCATTCCTGTCTGTCCCGAACAGATGGGAGGTCTCTCGACCCCGAGAGATCCTTCGGAGATCAGCGGTGACAAGGTCTTCTCCAACCAGGGGAAAGATGTGACGGAGAATTACCGCCGCGGTGCCGAGATGGCTCTGCAGATTGCAAAGATGAACGGTGTCGAATATGCGCTGTTCAAGCAGAAGAGTCCTTCCTGCGGGAAAGGGAAGATCTATGACGGTACATTTACCTCTGCGGTGATCGACGGACTGGGGATGACTTCACGTCTGTTTATACAGAATGGTATCCGTGTATATGCGGATACGGAGTTTGAGGAGTTCAGACAGCAGATTGACAAATAACTGACTTGGGATATAATGACTTGGAACTGCACGCATTCTTTAAGTCCAATACGGAGATATTGGCAAGATGTCAGCGTGGATATGTTTACTCTATCCTGATACTGTACATGGGCCTTATCTTCGGATAAGGCCTATTGTTTTCTGCAGATCAAGAGGAGGATGGATTCATGAAACTGATCTATGACATTAATGACAAGCCTGAATTAAAACAGAATCTTGTCTTTGCGTTCCAGCAGATGATCGCCATCATGGCGGCGACACTTCTGGTACCGATATTGATGTCCAGTTACACGTTCAGCGATGGGGTGACAACACTGACATTTGACCCCGCGGCAGCACTGTTCGGTGCCGGTATCGGCTCGATCGTATATATTTTCTTCTCAAAGCGCAAGAGCCCGGTATTCCTCGGTTCTTCGTTTACATTCCTGGGTGCCTATGCAGCGATCATCGGCATGAACTACGGCTACTGGGGTGTTATTCTCGGTATCCTGTTTGCCGGTCTCGTCTATGTGGTGATCGCCATGATCATCCGTGCCGTCGGCAGTGCCTGGGTAAACAAGATGATGCCTGCTGTCATCATCGGTCCCATTGTTACACTGATCGGACTTTCACTCTCCGGTACCGCAACCGGCTGGATGTCCGGAAACGGCGGCGGCGGTTACAGCCTGTTAACGATCCTGATTGGTTTCATTACCTTCCTGGCGATCGTCTATGCGTCTGTACACGGCTCCAGAAGAGTGAAGCTGATTCCGTTTATCGTCGGTGTCGGCATTGGTTATATCATCGCCCTGATCCTGACACTGATCGGCAGAGCGACAGGTTCCGAAGCTCTCCAGCTGATGGACTTTACACCGTTTGCGAATGCCTTCGTACCGTTCGGTCTTACATCGATCGTTTCGGTTCCCAAGTTTACATTTATTCAGGCTCTGACACAGCATCCTGAGGGACTGCTTGCGATTGACGGCGCAGCTCTTGGCAATATCGCAATGACCTTTGTACCGATCGCTGTTGTTGAACTTGCTCAGCATATCGCTGACCACAAGAACCTCGGTGCCATCATCAACAGAGACCTGATCACCGATCCCGGACTTGACAATACACTGCTGGGTGATGGTATCGGATCCATCGTCGGCGGTTTCTTCGGCGGTGCTGCCAACACGACATACGGTGAATCGATCGGCTGTGTTGCGATCACCGGAAATGCCAGTGTCTCCACGATCCTGACAGCAGGTGTAGGCTGTATGTTACTGTCCTTCTTCACACCGTTTGTCGTGATCATCAATTCGATCCCGAAGTGTGTCATGGGCGGTGCCTGTGTCGCATTATACGGTTTCATCGCTGTCTCCGGTCTGCAGATGCTCAAGCGTGTGGATCTTGGAAACAACAAGAACCTGTTCGTTGTCTCGGCGATCCTGGTTACAGGTATCGGCGGTCTGACTCTGAACTTCGGTTCCAATCCTGTAACAGGCTCTGCACTGCTGACAATGACAAGCCTGGCTACAGCACTTGTGGCAGGTATCCTGACCAACCTCGTTGTCAACCGCGGTACGATGGGGACCGGTGAAGATGACTACCAGGATGGTGTCAGCGAATCCGTAGACAAGCTTGGCGATGTCGAATTCGATGATATCAACCGTGATCCTGAAAAGGAAAAGGAAGATGATTTCCAGGACGGCGTCAGTGAGATGGTCGAAAGACTCGGCGACGTAAACTTTGAGGATTCCAACAAGAAAGACTGATCTGTCTTACCGTACCGGTTCCCGGTGCGGTTTTTTATTTTGTGCAAGTGTGCGACAATGGTGGTATGACAGATCTTCGCTATCTCAGTTTTTCTTCCTACTGCCGACAGAAATACGGACACCGGATCTTCCGCATACCGCTGGATGCCGGGATGACATGCCCCAACCGTGACGGCAGGATCGGTTACGGCGGGTGTATTTTCTGCGCGGGCGGAAGCGGTGACTTTGCCTACAGATATACAGGCGTGCTTCCCGATCCCGAAGAGATCCCGTACACGCATGCCCGCAGAGATCCCGAAGATGAATATATTGCCTACTTTCAGGCCTATACGAATACGTATGCGCCT
>CADBMY010000303.1 GCA_902795905.1 uncultured Erysipelotrichaceae bacterium | reverse complement strand
TCCTCCCATAAAGTCCCCGCAGATCACTGATCACCATATCAGGGTGGATCTCCTGATCAAACAATCCCTGATTCTGATCATATCCGTCTACTGCCAGCACGGTAAGCACACCGCATTTCTTTCCTGCCGTCACTTCCGTTTTCAGATCTGTACAGACAAATACGGTCTCCTCCTGCAGTGCATTCATATGCCGCATCGCTGCTGCCAGCAGATGATGAGACGGAAAACACATCATGACCGCTTTCCTGCCGGAAGCGTGCTCCAGCATCTTAACAACAGCACCGGGACCCGGATACACGGCATCTCTGCCCTTGTCCAGTCTTGCGATATCGACGGCGATCATCTCTGCACCTTCGGCGATCAGCTTCAGCGCATATCCGTAGTCAGTAAAGACCGTATTCCTGTCCTTGCCGATAAACAGCCAGTCCGCATGTTCCTGGACGATACTGAATTCGTTGGCGGAAAGCGCCTCTTCTATTGCCTTACTGCCGATATAGCCGGCTTTGTTTTTGGCCGGGGCATAGGTATGTATGCGCTCTGCCGCTGCCATCGATGTCGTATAAATATGCTCAGGACGCACACCGCGCAGTCCTCTTTTCTGCAGATCCGCAGCGATCTCCGCACTGTTCTGCAGACTTCTTTCGGTCAGGATCAGATAACTGCTGCCTGTATTCCTCAGTTCTTCGATCAGTTCTGCCGCTCCCGGGCGCAGCGTACCGCTCTCGTTGAGAAGCACGGACAGTGTCATGATCACCCTGTTTCTTAACATGTTCATCACGTCGTATTATACCATAACAATCACAGGCAATTGTGCTATGATTAGACAGGATATAGATATGAAGATCTGGCAGAAAATCCTCCTTGTACTGATCCTTGTCCTGACCATCACAGGTGCTCTCACTTATGATGCTTTTTATTCTGCACCCTCACGCTTCAATATCCGTCATGAGACATTATCATCGGTATACATTCCCGAACAGATGGACGGCGTAACGATCCTGTTCTTCTCCGATCTTGACTATAACAACTTCATGGATAAGGACCGCATGCAGAAACTGGTCAATGAGATCAATGAACTGTCGGCTGATATCGTGATCTTCGGCGGTGATATCTTTGACGCCATGGCCAAGCCGATCAATGTCGTTACCCTGAACACCGTCGCTTCCCTGCTGCAGGAGATCAAGGCGCCTCTCGGCAAATTTGCGGTCTACGGCGATACCGACAGAAGTTCGGATCAGCGGGCTGTCAATGTTGCGGATGTTCTCTACCGCGGTGACTTTGAAGTACTGAACAATACTTCGATCAATCTGCGCAATACCGGCTCCGGTTCCATCACACTGGTCGGTCTTGACAACGGTGTCAACGGTACGACCGACATCAACGCCGCCTATGCCAATGTTTCCCGCAGCAGCTATGTGATCACCGTATGCCACACACCGGATACTGCCGACCTTGTTCCTGCTGATACGACACGGTATTTCCTTGCCGGTCACAGTCACGGCGGTCAGGTCTTCTGGTATTTTGATTCTCTGTACAAGCCGGAGATGGCTGAGCACTACTTCCGCGGCAGACACACTGTCGGCGGCACCTTCACTGTCGATATCACCAACGGTGTCGGCACCACAATAAAAGATGTACGATTCCTGGCTAATGCAGAAATCGTACTCTATCGTCTTGAACACCTTGAGGTTAATAACTGATTATTTCAGAAGTTTATACAGTTTTCCGGCATACTTCTGCCGCTTCGCCGGTGCGCAGTTGCTGATCATGGACAGCAGTTCATAGATCTTCAGCTTCTCGTTTGTAGAATATGTATCATCGTTCTCGATGATCCGTGTAATAATATTCAGACTGTCAAGAAACTCACTTTCGGTCTGGCTGGTTCCCTGTGTCATGATCTCCTTGAACTTCTCGGCGATCTTTTTATCATGTTTTCTGAAAAGGCCCATACTGTTACTCCTTAGAGATAGTCTTCTCTTTCTTTCTTTGGCTCGGCAATAACGATCTCTTCACCGGTGATGCATTCTTCGATATACGGCTGATATTCAAACTTTTCCTCGATCTCCTCACAGCGCTTCAGGGTCGGCTTCGTGACCGGATTCTTCGGGTCAAAGATCGTACAGCAGTCTTCATACGGCAGGATCGAAGTCTCATAGGTTCCGATCTTTCTTGCCAGATCAATGATCTCGATCTTGTCTGCACATACCAGCGGTCTGATCACCGGAATACGTACGACATCGTTGATCACGGACATGCTTTCAAGGGTCTGTGAGGCAACCTGGCCGATGCTTTCTCCGGTCGCGATCGCCAGGCAGTTCTCCCTGCGTGCGACAGCTTCGGCAATGCGGAACATCATTCTCCGCATGATCGTGATCGCATAGGAATCTCCGGCTTTCTCGTAAATCTTCAGCTGCAGATTCGTAAAGTTGATCACATGTACACGCATACTGCCCTGGTATTCACTGACCATGCCGGCAAGATCGATCACTTTCTGTCTGGCATTGTCAGAGGTATACGGCGGTGCCGCAAAATGCACAGCTTCCACCCGCAGTCCCCGCTTCATCAGCTCATACGCAGCCACCGGTGAATCGATACCGCCGGAAAGCAGCAGTAATACCCTGCCGTTGATCCCTGTCGGATAACCTCCGGCACCGCGGATCTTGTCGGAAGTAATATATGTATACTCCCGGTGTACTTCGATGTAGATCGGCAGTTCCGGCTGGTGGACATCGACACGCAGATCGGTATTCTTCAGGATCACTGAAGCAGCTGCCCGGTTGATCTGGTCACTGACCAATGGGAACGTCTTGTCATGTCTTCTGGCAATGATCTTGAATGTGTTCTTTCCCGATTCTGCCGCAATGCGCAGACACGTCTGACTGATCGTCTCGATGTCACTTGCAACCTTCTCGGTAAATGAAAAGGAACTGATGCCGAAGACCTTCTTCAGTCTTTCCCCGACAGTTTCACTGTCAGCACCGTTAAGACGTATATACATACGGTCATATGTACGTTCATACACAAGACCGTCGATATCTTCAAGAATATGCCTGATATTCCGTTCCAGCTGACGGATAAAGTCCTTCCGGTTCTTACCCTTTGTCGTCAGTTCTCCGTAACGGATCAGTACCGTATCGTATTTAACCATAATGTGCGATGATCTCCTTCAATGCCAGGATAAACCTGTCCGTTTCTTCTGCTGTATTAAACCGTGAAAGACTGACACGTATGGAGCTGGAAGCTCTGCGGTCAGAATATCCCATAGCTGTCAGTACATAGCTGGGATTATTCGAATGACTCTCACATGTACTGCGGGCAGACACCATGAATCCGGCCTGATTCAGGGCATTCTGCATGACCTCACTGGGGATATTCTCATAGGAAAAATTGACGATCCCATCCATGGCAGCTTCCGGTGTATTCATCTCTATACCCGGTATCTTTGTCAGTTCTTCCTTCAGATGATCACTCAGTGACGCAATATGATCATGGTACTTCTCACGGTTCTCAAGCGCAAGTCTCAGTGTCTTCGCAAAGACGATATTGACCGGTGCGTTGGAAGTCCCGCCGCGCAGACCGAACTCCTGCTCACCGCCGTTGATCAGCGGTACAAACGGCACATGTGTTTTCCTGATCAGAATACCGCTGCCCTTAAGACCTTCGATCTTATGCGCTGACATCGAAGCCAGATCAACGTTCCGCAGACTGATCGGGATCTTTCCCACAGACTGTGTCATATCCGTATGAAAATACGCATGACTCTTCTTCTTGACGATCTCGGCGATCTCAGCGATCGGATTGACTGCACCGGTCTCATTGTTTACATGCATGACCGATACCAGAACCGTGTCATCACGCAGGTTCCGCAGTACATCCTCCGCCTTCACGGTACCGTATCTGTCTACCGGAAGATATGTCACATCATAGCCGAAGATATTCTCCATCTGCCGGCATGCGTTAAGCAGACTGGAATGCTCGATCTGTGTCGTAATGATATGTTTCTTTCCGGGACAGGCAAAACTTACACCCTTGACAGCCGAGGAATTTGCCTCACTGGATCCTGATGTATAGATGATCTCTGAAGGCTCCACACCGAGCAGAGAAGCTGCCGCAGCCCTGGATCTCTCCAGCATCCTGTAGATCTCTGTCCCCTCACTATAAAGAGACTCACTATTTACATAGTAATTAGTGAGCAGTTCTTTATAGGTTGCCAGTACTTCGTCATTGATCTTCGTCGTACTGCTGGAGTCAAAATATACTCTATTCGCCGCCTTTGGCATTATCCTTTACCAGTTTTTCATAGTTTCCGGGGAAGATCTTCTCGATCGTCGCAATGGCGATCGTCAGAGCTGTTGTATAATCACCGTTACGGAAACTCAGTTCAGACTTTGTCAGTTCGGAATCAATATCGGAATATGTCGAACGATAACGGTTGCCGAAGACGATCGTATTCTCTACCATCACCACAGCACCGACAACGTTATTTACATTGTTGTAGAGCTTATAGATGAAGTCGATCGCATCGGTAAGCGTGGAATTCAGCAGATTGACATTCAGCGGATTCTCATCGATCAGACCTTCAAGTCTGCGGATATACTCCTTCGCCTTGGCCATATCTTCTTCATACTGTGCCGAGATCGTCGGCAGTTTGTATTTGCGGATCGAGACTTCCATTTGGTTCATGATCACCTGCAGTTTGACAAGCTGTTTCTTCGCTCTGTCTTCATCACCGCTGGCATTCTCGATCTTTGTCCGCATGGCATTGATCGCCGCATCAGCCTCCGTCAGCTTCTGTGCTTTCTGCTGCAGACGCAGTACCTTCTCACTGGCAGGAACGAATTCATCATCTTCTGCAGTCTTTTCGTTCAGTTCTGCCGTTACCGCATTGAGCTGATCTTCAATTGCGGAAATACTCTCATCAAAGCCCTCAAGACCGAATCTGACACGCATCTTGGCATACTGTGTCTTGATGAAGCTCAGGGAATTCTGGGCCGCCTTGAGCATATTCTGCGTATCTTCCGTCAGACTGTTCAGCTGTTCAAACGCATCTGTCTCACTGTCTACAGCATCCTTCAGCTGTGTAAGACGGGCTTTATAATCATCCAGGTTGGTCCTGACATCTGTTTCCTGACCCTTTTTCAGGTTTTCAAGATCTGTCTTCAGACCGTTTGTGATCGTCCCCAGATTCTTTTCCACTTCAAGATGCTTGAGGAAAACACCCTTCTCGGAAGCCTTCTGATAATCATCATGAACAACTTCGATCAGCTGCGGAATAACACCTCTGGCATCCTCAAGAAGCGCAGGATAATCACGGTTCATTGCCGCAATGCGGTCGGTATTCTTCTCAATGCCGCGCAGTTCTTCGGAAGCTTTGCCGAAGTCAGACGCATACATCCATTCTTCAAATGCAGAGAATCTCTTTTCGGTATCGGACACGAGATCTTCAAGCACCGGCCAGATATAGGACAACTGGCTGCTGTTCTCGTTGAGCTGGGATTTCAGAGAGCGGAATGTATTCTTCAGTTCGTTGACCTGTTCACGGGTCTGGGTCTCCTTCTCAAGGATCTCATCCAGGAACGCATTCAGATCCGCTACCTGCTTTTCACCAAGCTTGATACTGGCTTCAAGATCATCCAGATCTGCTTTGGCCCTTCTGAGCTTACCGACAAGGATCTCATCCTCCGTATCCGCAAGAGCCTGCTGGATCTGTTTCAGGTTGGCGTCCGCTTTATCGAACTCCTCTTTGGAATTAGCCACTCTGTTCATCGCATCAGGATCAACACGGGAAATGGCTACAGCCTTGTTCAGCTTGAAAGAGAGCGGTACGCTCTTGATATTGTTATATCTGACCTCAAGCTCTTCAAGAATACGTCTGTAGCTGCTGCTTCTGACCTTCTGTACGATAAACCAAATGATCAGCAGAACGACCAATACAGCGATACCAATGATCACTCTGATGTCTGCCAGGATTTCCAATACTCTGCTCATTCCGATCCAACCTCTCAATATACCTCTTATTCTATCACAATACTGGTAAATTTATCTTTATTAATGACTTTGTTGACGCAAATAACTCTTTTTGATATAGTTATTTGGCGCGAATAATGGCAGCATGCAGAGTCTTGTGTAAAGCGTAGCTAGCGCTGATGTCGCCGAAGTAACCTGCTGCAATAGGTGAAACGGATAATAGCTACACTCCTCAATGATGATCTGCACCTGTTATTGTTTCTCGGCCATAGATTTAAGGAGGAAACAAAACATGGCACGTTACACAGGTCCGGTATGGAAGAAAGCCAGACGTCTGAGCTTCTCCGTCCTCGAAACCGGCGAAGAGTTAAAGAAGAGGACATATGCGCCCGGTCAGCACGGTCCGACAAAGAGGATCAAATTAAGCGGTTACGGCACACAGCTGCGTGAAAAGCAGAGAGTCAGAAACATGTACGGCATCAATGAACGTCAGTTCTACAACACTTTTGCGAAAGCGCAGAAGATGGAAGGTATGGCCGGTCTGAACTTCCTGATCATGCTTGAAAGCAGACTGGATAACCTCGTATACCGTATGGGCTTCGCAGTGACCAGAAAGGCTGCCCGTCAGCTGGTCAACCACGGTCACATCGAAGTTGACGGAAAGAAAGTTGACATTCCTTCCGCACAGATCAAACCCGGAAGCGTCATCGCCATCCGTGAAGAAGCCAGAAACATGAAGCCGATCAATGAGGCTCTGGATTCCACTTATGCAGCACCGGCATTCGTTGAAGTTGACAAGGAAAACAAGAAAGGTACTTATGTAAGAGTTCCTGAACGTTCCGAACTCAACCAGGAGATCAACGAGGCGCTGATCGTTGAATACTACAACAGATAGTATGCATGAACCGCAGAAATGCGGTTTTTGTTTACAGTAAAGCCTCCTTTCGGAGGCTTATTTCATTTACTGCTGTTTACCCTGATTGTAATGAATATGACGCTCAATGATCAGGCTGATGATATCTGCCGCAAGCTCCACATCATCGTTGCATACAACATACTTATAATTCTGCAGCATGCTCATTTCCTTGCGGGCTTTATCCAGTCTCTGCTGGACGATCTCCTCAGGCTCTGTCTTGCGTCCGCGGATACGTCTTTCCAGCTCCTCGATACTCGGCGGTATGATGAAGATACTGACCGCATCCGGGCATTTCTTCTGCACCTGCTGACAGCCCTCCACCTCGATCTCGAGGATCACGTTCTTCCCCTCTTCCCGGAGCTTTTCTACATTTCTCAGCGGTGTACCGTAATAGTTGCCGACAAACTCTGCCCACTCAAGAAGTTCTCCGTTATCTCTGGCATGCAGGAATTCCTCCTTACTGACAAACTCATAATTAACACCGTCGACCTCGCCTTCCCGCATCTTTCTTGTTGTCATCGAAACAGAATATGCCAGATTCAGTGCCGGGTCATGAATAAAACGCTGAATGACCGTTCCCTTTCCTACACCCGAAGGTCCGCTGATGATAACCAGTAATCCTTTTGTCATAAAGACCATCCTCCCGGCTTTTAACATACACTCTGCGGCGACTTTCGTCAATCATGGTATAATCTATTCATGGCACTTGACGGAATCCTTCTGCACAAGATCATCCCCGGGATCAGGGAAGTCCTTCCCGCAAGGATACAGAAGATCTACCAGATCTCTTCCACAGAGGTCCTTTTCCAGTTGCACGGCGGCGGACGCAAGGTCCAGCTGATGATCTCCTGTCATTCCCAGTACAACCGGATGTTACTGTCAAAACGCAGTTATCCCACCCCGGATGAACCCGGAAACTTTGTCATGGTACTGCGCAAATACCTTGAAGGTGCGATGTTTACGGAGATCGAGCAGGCCGGTCTTGACCGCTGGTGTACGCTGAAGGTCCGCCGGCACAACAATATCGGTGATCCCGAAGAGCTGACCATGGCGGTCGAACTGATGGGCAAATATGCCAATATCATTCTGGTCTCGGAAAGCGGGACCGTGATCGATGCCCTGAAGCGCATTCCGCCGTTTGAAAACTCCCGCCGGACGATCCAGCCCGGAGCCCGGTTTGTCCCTACACCTGCCCAGCAGAAGAAGGATCCGTTTAAAGAACCCGTGATCGATACGGAACAGACGCTGACCCAGCAGTTTTCCGGTTTTTCACCGTTTCTGGCTCAGGAAGCGGAATACCGGCTGAACCACGGACAGAGCTTCCGTGAAATCATGCAGGAGATCGAAGCATCCGATATGCTCTACGCAGCCAACCGGAACAATGAAGCCGTCTTCCACTGTATACCCCTGACATCCGTCGGTCCCTGTGTATCCTATCCCCTGTTTGAGGGCTTTGATATCCTCTACTTCCACAAGGAGGAAAAGGAACGTATCCGGGAGATCAGCGGTGATATCTTCAAGGTCGTACAGCGCAATCTGAAACACCAGAAGACCAAGCTTCCGCGTCTGTTAAAAGAATATGATGAAGCTCTGGACTGTGAGAAATGGCGCATGTACGGAGAGACACTGTATGCCCATCAGATCATGGATACCAAGGGTGAAAAGAGTATCACCCTGTACAGTTACGAAACAGAGAAAGACATCGTTATCCCGCTGGATCCCCGTCTGAACGGCAGCCGGAATGCCCAGCGCTGTTTTACCCGTTATGCCAAGCTGAAGAAAGGACAGAAGTATCTGCAGGAACAGATCACCATCTGCGAGACTGAGATCAGTTACTTTACAGGTCTTTTGGAACAGCTGGAGATCGCCGATTTCACGACAGCGGAAGAGATACGCCGCGAACTGATCAGCGGAGGATATATCCACGAAAAGAATACCCGCAAAAAGAAAAAGCAGAAGGATCAGCGTCCCCGTTTCACGGAGACGGTATCCCCTTCCGGAATACGTATTTCCTTTGGTAAAAACAATCTGCAGAATGATGATCTGACCTTTCATCATGCCAGACGGAATGAACTCTGGTTCCACACCAAGGATTACCATGGTGCCCATGTTGTTGTCCATGCCGAAGAAGCTGACGAAGAGACGATCCGCTTTGCCGCAAATATCGCTGCCTGGTACTCCGCCGGCAGGAATTCTTCCAGTGTTCCCGTCAACTGGTGCAAGGTCAGCCAGTTAAAAAAGATTCCCGGCGCCAAACCGGGAATGGTACAGTTAGGTTCTTACCGGACGATCTACATCGATCCTGATCCGGAAGCTTTGCGGGAAGCCGGACTGGATGTCTGACCCCCTGCCAGTTTTTTCAGCTCTCTTACTTCAAACGAACGCAGACGCCTGTATTCTCCCTGACGCAGTCCCTTATACGTCAGATCGCCATAGGACTTCCTGTCCAGTCTTGTGACAGTATATCCGAAGTATTCCATCATTCTGCGCACTTCTCTGTTTCTGCCCTCATAGATCGTTACGGAAAGCACACACTTTCCGCTTTTTTTATTCTTACTGATCATATGTACGGAAGCCGGAAGCGTCATGCCGTCCTCCAGCTTGATGCCCCTGCGCAGCTGACTGATCTCGGCATCGGTCATGATACCGTCGATCGCGGCTTCGTATGTCTTGGCAACATGACTGCGCGGATGCATCATCAGATTGGCAAACTCACCGTCATTGGTCAGAAGCAGTACACCTGTCGTCTGATAGTCCAGTCTGCCGACAGGAAAGATCCTCTGCTCAACTTCCGGAAGATATGCCAGCACTGTCTCTCTGCCCTTGTCATCCTGCAGCGTACAGACCGTACGCTTCGGCTTGTTCAGAAGATAGTACACCTTCTCTTCCTTTTCGATCAGCTGACCGTCTACTTCGATCTCATCACTGTAGGATGCCTTGAAGCCAAGCTCCCGTACGATCACACCGTTTACTTTTACTCTGCCGGCTTTGATCAGTTCTTCAGCCTTGCGTCGGGAAGCAATACCGGCTCCGGCAATGATCTTCTGTAATCTTTCTTCCATATCTGTCCTCAGTGTTTATTGCGAGTATTGCCCCAGAAGGCACTGCCTGCCTTTGTAAAGTCATTCGTGATCATCACGGGAATACGTGCATACCTGCTGTCTTCCTGTGCCAGAATACCCGCTGCCGTAAGCCGCTTATGACCGTCTACACATACATAGCCGTCTTCATCATGAGCCACATGCACGGGGATCGCTATGCCCCGCCTGCGGATACTGTCAAGAAGAGCCTGATCGATCTTTATTTCGGTATACCTGATCCGTTTCAGATCAATCATCGTATTGATCATTCTCTTCCGCCTCTTTCCGTGCCTTTTCGATCTCATCCAGGCGCAGCACTTCTGTCTCAAAGACCTGGAATACCTGTGTTACATCCACCGGCGGCAGAGGCTGTGATGCAATCTCTTCGTTCTTGATCACACGGCGCTCTCTTGTCGTGCGTACACGGCGGCGATTGCTTCTGGTCAGCCAGACGATCAGCAGGATCAGGATCAGCAAGGCACCGATACCGACAACGATCAGTGTTTTCTGCAGATCATACGAACTGTTTTCCACCGTGATCGCTTCCACAGGATCTTCATCAGCATAATCATTGGATGTATGGCGCGAGAGTACCATGTATTCACCGCTGCCCTTGCCCATGAATGTGATCACACCTGCCGTCTGCCTTGTATAACAGCGCTCCGCATCTCCGTTATCCGCCAGATGTACGACGGTAAACACTTCACCTTCCGTAAAGCCTTCCGGTTTTCTGATCGTAAACAGCAGCGGCTGATGCGGTTTATAGCTCTCAAAGTTCTTTTCCAGACGGATCGTAAAGCTGTCCCGGATCTCATTATCCTGATATACAGCAGATCTGGACAGAATATCATAGGAATCATCATGTATTCCCTTTTCAATATTGACCCTGTATGTATCTGCCAGCCAGAACGACTTGGACAGCGAATCATCCAGCGGACATGCCAGCGAAAGACCGGATACACTCATGCCGTAGTCATTCTCTTCAACGATATACCGGACCCGTCTGTCTATGGCATCCACCAGCATGCGGTCAAATGCCCGGTACTGTGTCTGTGTCAACTGCGGCAGAACACCGTTATCGATCATCACTTTCAGTTCCAGAATATACTCTGCTTCCCTGTCCGTCAGCTTACGGCCGCTGTAGAGCTCGATCGCATCCAGAATACGGTTTCGTATATCCGTACGCAGCGCATCCTTCTCAGCATCCACATGGATCGTATATTCCGTTGTACAGCCGGCATACTCAACATTGACGGTATACGTATTCTCTTCCATCATGTTGTATCCGGAGACCATTGATGTCGTTAAGGGAACGATCTGTGTGCGGCCGTCCGCAAACGTCACTTCAACAGTACCGCCCTCAAGATCGATACGGTCGTTGACCTCATACTCCGTTTTCGGAATATCATGCATGTTCAGTGCCGTAACACTGTCATACTGCGCCGTAAATACAGTATCTGTGATAATACCCGCAGTATCCTTGTCCCAGCCCGTAAACAGCGCATGATCCTTCTCAGGGATCACGGTAACAGCATCGTATCCCGCAGGCAGTGTATAGGTGATCTCTCCGGCATCACCGGGGAAGTGTCCGCCGTCTGCCCTGAATGTAACTCTGACATGATCTGTGTTGACATCTCCGCCCCACAGAATGATCTGTACATCCTCCTTGCGGATATAGCCGATATCTTCGATGAAGTCATACTCATAGGAAAGATCAACAGCCCTGTCTTCATCCAGTGTCGCATCGGAGCGCACCATGTACCAGTCGCCGTATTCATTTGAAAGTTCACCGAGGATCACAAATGCCATATCCGGATTCTCGCTGGTCTTATACAGTGCTCTGGCCGTCAGTTCAGGACTCTGCAGGACAAAGACAGCCTCATTGGAAGTCTTGATACCGATCGTTTCCAGGCCATTGTCGGGACTGCCCATCCAGCTGTCAAACAGACGGTAATAGGACGCTGCTTTCTCACCCCAGTAAGGATCAGCAGTATAACTGACATTCATACCGGCAGACTTATTGCCGAAGAAACCGCCGTGAAACTGTGACCGCAGAGGACTGCAGAAACTTCCGGAAATATAATACTTATCATATGTATATACCGAATGGCTGACCCGGAAGTAGCGGGACGCATTCAGTTCTTCTTCATTGTCATATGCCGCATGCGCAAACAGATTGTTTCGCGTATAACTCAGGGAACTGCGGCCGAAGGAAGATTCGTTGGCACTGACCGCCAGCATCATCATGGCATTGGCACCGTATTCATACTGATACTGCCAGAAAGCCTCCAGATTGCCGATATACTGCGATCTGCTCAGTGTATCATCCACGGCATCCTTATCATCATCCTGATAGACATCCAGAGGTTCAGAGATACCGAACGTATTCTCCAGATAATCATAGAAATCATGCATGGAGGAAGAAGTTACCGAACGCAGACCGACAAACTGATAATAGTCATAGAAAGGATCACTGCCGTTGATACTGCTGTCATGTGTGCCGCTGCGGTAGTCATCCAGCATCGCCCTGCGGTCACCATCACGATAGAAGTAATGACCGTCATAGGAGATATAGTTCTCCCCTTCCTCAAGATATGCAGGAGCCTGACCGTTATTGATGATACTGGCATAGTTATCATCGATCATCTCACTCTTGATCTCATGGTAAAGTGTACCGTCATTGACAACATACCCCGAGATCCTCGTCTCTATATTCTCGAGAGGTACGATCTCAACATCATCCGTGCTCGCCCATCCCCGTACACCGGCCTGCAGAAACTGTACCCGGGTACCGGCCTCATTGGTCGCCACGTATGCCGCATCCTTGCCGGAACAGCCGTTGACATACCCATCCTGACCGTCAACTTCATTAACGTATGAAATATTCACATCACAGGCATCCGTTGTACGCAGATACACCAGCGCATACTCCGCCCGCAGAACCTTCCCATCGTACACGATACCGAGGTTGCTGTAGTTTTCTGCTTCGGTATCCATGTACCGGGCTGCTTCCGCGTAAGATGCGAAACTGCTGAGATCACCGGCACCGGCGAAGTCCGTCACATGGTATAACCCGTCCTGTTCGATATCCTCCGGTGACAGCGCACTGACCCTGTCCAAAAGACCGGCAGTGCATATTCCTGCCGTTATAACCGCAATAAAAAACTTCTTCAGTATTTGACGCATAGAAGTATTTTACCATACTTGTGTAAGAATGCGAAATATCACTCGATCCAAATCAGATTAGCTACCGGCAGGAACGTAAACTGTTTCATGAATTCCTCCGCACTCATCTGCAGACCGGCATGTCCGTATACCGCATTGTAGAAATGAAACCGGTTCTCTCCTACCCGCCGATAGGCAACATAATGCGAACCGCGCTTATGTACATACAGGAAGATGCCGCTGGTGCTCCTCTTCATCGCCTGCACACACAGTGCCTTGGAGAAATGCATCATCCTGACCGGCAGCTTCTGCTTCAGATAGAAATAAAGTGAGTATACCCACTCCCCGAAAAGATGCCCGAGAGGCGCATGTTTATCCAGGGCTTTGGCTACTTCTTCCATCGTCACTTCCTGACCGTTGATCTTCAGCAGATTGTAGGCAGCGATCCACCCGCATCCCTTATCCTTTGTATTAAACAAGCCGAAAGGAAGAGCCTCCATCATGCCCTGATTGATGATATATCCCTCAGGATCGAAGACCTTGTCACTGATGCAGTAACGCCACGGTTCTACGATCCTCTGCATATCTTTTCCTTTGGCATAGAAAAGCTTCTTTGCAAGTACCTTTCTTTCCTCTTTTGTCGGATCCTTGCAGAGGATCTTCTCGGGATGAAAATCCTTGATCACTGCTGTCAGAAATCTGTCAAAAGGTACTTCCGAGGGTTCATAACGCTGATCAAAACCGATATACGCAGCTTTATCGCGCATGAAAACATAGAATGTATATTCATTCTCTTCCTTAAAGTGATAGGCCATGACCAGATGTCCGGGCCCGATCCCTTTTATATGCAGACCTGAACCTGCAGACAGGTTTACTGCCCTGTCCCGGCCGGTAAACCTCATTCTTCACCTCCGTCAAATGTCTTCAGATATTTGAGGACATTGCGGAACAGCAGTACATCATTATCAAAAGTCAGAAGACTGAAGGCATCGATTGGTCTTACCCAGCGCAGTTCGGAAACCTCGCTCTCCTGAGCTTTCGGACTGCCTCCGCAGACTTCGCCGATAAAGTAGATGACATCCTTCATGACACCTTCCTTGGGACTGTAGCGTGTACTGTCAATGAAGCCGTCTCTGAGTCTGATATCATAGCCGGTCTCTTCCTTAACTTCACGTACAGCAGTCATTTCATCAGTTTCCCCGGGTTCGGTATGTCCCTTCGGGAATCCCCAGTGTCCGAGGTTGTGGCGGATCAGAAGCACTTCTGTATGCTGTTCCCCATTGCGCAGGATAACCGCACCGCAGGATCTTTCTCTCTTTTCCATATTCATCACCCGTTTTCATTATACACCGATGCCTTTTCTTCAACCTTATTTGTTGTTAAGATTAACTCAAAGGAGAATCACCTATGGATAACATCATTTACTGGTATTCCGGTACGGGAAACTCACTTTCCGCTGCCCGCAGGCTTGCTGAACACCTGCACGGAGAGACCGTACTGTTACCTGTCACCGCTCTTCTTTATGGTTATGAGCAGCCCGCAGCTTCCGTATATGGGTTTGTTTTCCCGCTTTACGGAGCCGAAGCACCCTGGCCTGTACTGGAAGCGATCAAACAGCTGAAACTCCCCGAAAATGCCTATACATTTGCGGCAGCCACCTGCAATGAAAGAGGCGGTGTAGCCCTGGATGACCTGAATAACTATATGATGGATCACGGTATGAAACTGTCCTACGGCAGAAGGATCGACATGCCGGGAAACTGTCTGCCAAGCAGTGACGAAGAGAATGCGGAAAGACTGCGCTATGAAGAAAGCGAAGTACAGCGTATAGCCGATAACGTCAACCGGCGCATGCTCAGCAGCTTCCACGGCGGCAATCCCCACATGAAGACGGTGGAGGACCGACGCAGCAGTATGCACAGAGCCGGCCTGGACCGCTGGGTCGTCAATGACAGCTGTATCCGCTGCGGCACCTGTGCATCTC
This sequence comes from uncultured Erysipelotrichaceae bacterium, assembly GCA_902795905.1. Taxonomy (GTDB): domain Bacteria; phylum Bacillota_I; class Bacilli_A; order Erysipelotrichales; family Erysipelotrichaceae; genus Bulleidia. Next base: position 14,988 of record CADBMY010000303.1, on the reverse strand, counting down.
TCTGCCCGATGCATAACATTACGCTGAAAGACGGCATACCGCAGTTTGGCAACGAATGCGGCTTCTGCTTCGCCTGCTGGCACTGGTGTCCCGCCAAAGCCCTGTCCCTGGCAGAATTCCCCGTCTTCAGCCCGGAAGGCAGATCACAGTACCGCCATCCTGATATCAGCGCAGATGATCTGCGGGAACAGTCGAAATACGGAAAGAATAAATGACAAGGAGGTCACATGTTAAGCAAGAACATACAGCAGTATATTGAAGAACACAGTCAGGAGACCTATGACCTGCTGGTCACCCTGGCCCAGATCCCTTCCCCGTCCAACCATGAAGAAAAGCGGGCAGCGTTTGTCCTGGATCTGCTGCAGTCATGGGGTGCTGAAGGCGCATTTATTGATGAAGCCCTGAATGTGGTATACCCCTATGCGGATGACGGAAAGCAGGATCTGATCGTATTTATGGCACATATCGATGTTGTTTTCCCGGATACCGAGCCGCTGCCGATCCGCACCGAGGGTGACCGCCTGTACTGTCCCGGTGTAGGCGATGATACCGCCAACCTTGCTGCGATGTTAATGGTAATCAGGTATCTGCTGCAGGAGAAGATGACACCGAAGGATACAGGTATCCTGTTCGTTGCCAATTCCGGGGAAGAAGGTCTTGGCAACTTGAAAGGATCACGTAAGATCTGTGAAACTTACGGCTCACGTATCCGCAGATTCTATTCATTTGACGGTGGTCTCAGCGGCATCGTCTGCGGTGCTGTCGGTTCTGCCCGATACAAGGTCACTGCCCATACTGCCGGCGGTCATTCCTACGGCAGATTCGGTGCTGCCAATGCCATTCATGCCATCTCCGGTATCGTTAATGCGATCTACGCTCTGCAGGTTCCCGAGTACGGCAAAACGACCTACAATGTCGGTATGATCAGCGGCGGCACAAGCGTAAACTCGATTGCCCAGCAGGCTGAGATCCTCTGTGAGTACAGATCAGATGATCCCCGTTCCATGGCGGTCATGGAAGAACACTTCCGGAAGATCTTTGCCGGCGCCCAGAGCGAAGAAGTACGCATAGAAACAGAACTTGTCGGTCTCAGGCCTTGCGGAACACTGGAGGAAGATGCCCGCCGCGAACAGGAAGACATGCTGAGGGAAGCTTCCGCGATCCTTGAGGAATACGGCGGTGCGATCCCGCGGACAGGTTCCGGTTCCACCGACTGCAACATCCCCCTCTCGATGAACATTCCGGCCATCTGCTACGGCTTCTACCGCGGACAGGGAGCACACACCAGAGAAGAATATGTAGAGATCTCTTCCCTGAAGACAGGCTATTACGCAGCCTTTGAAAGTATTCTGGCTTTCTTTGCATAATAAACAGATCCTGCAGGAATGCAGGATCTTTTCTGTTCGGCAGATAAAGATAACGGTATAATAATAATCAGGGTCTTCCCCCAAGGAGATAAATCATGGCCAAATTATACTATTTTTACGGTGCAATGGGTTCTTCAAAGAGTGCCAATGCCCTGATGAATGAATATAACTACAGAGAACGCGGACAGAAAGTACTGCTGTGCAAGACGAACCTGGATACCAGAGATGGTGTGAAGATGATCCGCTCCCGTATCGGTCTGCAGAAGGAATGCGAGCTGCTCAATGATGTCTGCCGCATGAAGGATGAAGATATCGCTGTATACAACGCGGTAATCGTGGATGAGATCCAGTTTGCGTCTGCGGATCAGATCGACTTTCTGGCACATATAGCGGATGATCTGGATATCCCTGTCATGTGCTACGGACTGCGCACCGACTTCCAGATGAATCTGTTTGAGGGCAGTGCCAGACTGATGGCTGTAGCGGATAAGATCCAGGAGATCAAGACGGTCTGCTGGTGCGGAAAAAAAGCAACCTGCAATGCCCGCTACAACGAGAACGGCATTGTCCGTTCCGGTGAGCAGATCATGCTGGGTGCCAATGATGAATATATCGCTCTCTGCCGGAAACACTTCCTGCAGGGAAAACTCTATCCCGATCAGCAGGAGAATAAAGACTGAATGTCTGTTCTCAAACGTGCCTGTATCAGTCTTGTCGGAACCCTGATCATCGGTATTGGTATCGGTCTTTTCAAACAGTCAGCACTCGGTACAGATGCCTGTACAGCTTTCAATATCATCCTCGGCGAACGTCTGGGCATATCCCTTGGTTCGACATCCCTGCTGATGAACTGTCTGTATCTTACGGTACCGCTGTTTCTGGCCAGAAAGTATATCCATATCGGAACGCTGTATTCGGTCGTGCTGACCGGCTATGTGATCCAGTTTGCCTCAGAGGCACTGGCGGCAGCTTTCCCTGCCCCTGCCACTCTGCTTTCACAGTTATTATGGCTGCTGCCGGCTGTCCTGGTCATCTCCTTCGGCATTGCTCTGTATCAGAAAGCAGATCTGGGCATCGGTCCCTATGACAGTCTTCCGCTGATCCTCAGCGAACGTACGAAGATACCGTATTTCGCTGCCCGCATCGGTCTTGATATGCTGTGTGCTCTGACTGCGTATCTGCTGGGTGGGACTGTCGGCATCGGCACGGTGCTGTGTGCTCTGTTTCTCGGTCCTTTTATCCAGTTCTTCAGCCGGCTGCTTCCGCTGTAGCTGTTTCTCTTACACCGTTCCAAAGGCGCCAGTAGGTGCCTTTTTTCTTCAGCAGTTCTTCATGCGTGCCCTCTTCTTCGATTCCCTGACGGCCCAGGACGATGATCCTGTCAGCATCCTTTACGGTCGTCAGACGGTGTGCGATGGTCAGGGTCGTGCGTCCCTGTGACAGCTGTGCAAGGCTGTTTTCGATCTGTATCTCACTCTCGTTATCCAGGGCACTGGTAGCCTCATCCAGCACCAGCATACCCCGGTAGCGCATAAGATAAGGCGAAAACCTCCGCAGAAGTTCTGCCACTGTATATCGTCTGTCCTGTGTAACCGTACTCATCGCTGTTCCTCCGTATCTTCGGTAATTATATCGGGAGTCCCGGAATCAAACAATCGCTATGAAACAGCGCAGTATTTATCAGTAGATGTGACACACTAAAAAAGTATCCCGGAGGATACCGTATCGTACAGTGATGGATCTGTCTATCATGCGGCCTTGCGTTTACCGTAACGGAGCGGTTCTGCGATCGTCCTGTTGAAGAATTCGATCAGCGGGCCCATGAAGAATGCGGTCACAAGCGTACCGATACCGACAGCTGCTCCAAGCAGATACCCGCTCAGTGTACAGACGGCATCTGTTGTGATACGGACAAAGCGGAACGGCCAGCCCTTCTTCTGCGACAGTGTCAGCGCGATTGCGTCATACGTGGATACACCAAGATCAGCGGTAAAGTACAGCGCGGAACCGATGCACATGATGACGATGGCGGCACACAGGAACAGTGCACGCAGTACTAGTGAAGGCTGCGGAAACAGACCTGCCCACAGGTTGGAAGAAAACTCAACGACATATCCCAGCAGAAACAAGTTGATCAGGGTTCCCAGTCCGATCTTTGACCTGTCAGAGATAAACATGAATATCAGCAGGATCAGATTGATCACAGTATATACAGGCCCGTAGGAAAACGGCAGATGTCCCCAGATACCGTGCGCAAATACCTGAAACGGATCCATGCCGAAGCCGGAGAAATTGAACATACCGACACTGAAGCCGCATATAAGCACACCGCCGACAGTCATCAGTATTCTTCTGTACATCTCATTTGTCATCTGTGTCTCCTCACATAAACAAGACCCCGGCTTTACGACCGGGGTCCTGTAAACAATTCTGTATAATTGAATTACTTACGGTTGCTGAAATAAGAGGGAGCAGCGGATTCTGCCGGAGCACTTTCTTCAACACTGGAGAAACTGCCGAAGGCAAGATCGGATGCATCATTGTTGACCTTGACACCCTGTGCAGGATTGGCAACAGCACTGACTTCAGACTGGTTGACCAGCATTGACGGTTTCGGCAGGTCGAAGCCTGTAGCGATAACCGTAACGATGATGGATTCACCGATCTTATCATTGATGGCAACACCAAAGATGATGTCGATATCATTGCCTGCAGCCTGACGGATGAAGTCAACAGCTTCCTGAGCATCATAAGCGGACATGCTGACACCGCCGGTAACGTTGACGATAGCACTTCTCGCACCGGAGATCTGAGCTTCAAGCAGCGGAGACTGAATAGCCTTTGTTGCGGCATCCTTAGCCTTATTTTCACCGGAAGCCATACCGATACCGATCAGCGCACTGCCCTGACCTTCCATGACACTCTTGATATCAGCGAAGTCAAGGTTGATCATAGCAGGAACAGCGATCAGGTCTGTGATCGTCTGAACACCCTGTCTCAGGATGTTGTCTGCTTCCTTAAATGCATCTTCAAACGGAATATGACCGATTACTTCCAGAACCTTGTTGTTGGAGATAATGATCAGACTGTCAACATATTCCTTTAACTGTTCCAGACCCTGTTCAGCCTGAACCATACGTTTTCTGCCTTCAAAAGAGAACGGCTTTGTTACAATACCAACTGTCAGACAGCCGAGTTCTTTCGCAATCTTCGCAAATAACGGAGATGCACCGGTTCCTGTACCGCCGCCAAGACCAGCTGTAAGGAAGATCATATCTGCACCTTCCATAGCCTTCTTGATCTCTGCTTCGCTCTCTACAGCAGCCTTACGTCCGTTATCCGGGTTGCCGCCGGCACCAAGTCCTTCACGTCCAAGCTGGATCTTATTTGTGACAGGAGATACATCCAGTGCCTGCAGGTCTGTATTAGCTACATAGAACTCTACACCCTGAACACCTTCCTGCACCATACGGTTGACGGCATTGCTGCCGGCACCGCCGATACCGAATACTTTGATCTTTGCGACCTGGTTATAAGATAAATCTGACATATGCCTTTCCCTCACTTATTTCTTACCGTTGAATATATCTTTGATCTTTCGCGTCAATGTACCGCTCTGACCGTTGTTCTGCGCATCCTTATCACGATAGGACACCTCGTTCAGGAACTGATCGAGATCCAGACTGCTGTCCAGATATCCCGTGATCGGAAGTCTGTCTTTATAGGCATAGAATAAGCCTAAACAGGCGGACAATCCGGCATTCCTGCCGCCAAGAGTCTCAGGGATATAATTACGTACTTCGCATCCGAGCTTTTCATGTAAAAGCTCGTTTAAACCCTGCATTTCGCCACCTTCTCCTGTAATAATAACAGTAGTGCGCCCTGCTTGCAAGATTCCGCCGCACATTTTCGCCATCGTTTCGATCCATTTGTCTACTTCCGGCATGATCGATTCAACCAGTTCAGCTTCCGTCAGTTTCTTTGTGACCTGACCATCCTGCCAGATATGAACAGGATTGCTGGAATGTACTTTTTCACTCAGCAACGCACTGTACTTCACCAGTTCCACCGCATGATCACGCTTCAGATCATACTTGTCGACCAGTACCCCTGCGATCTCACCGACACCGGAAGGAATCACAACGCACTGATTCAGCCGTCCGCCGGAGATCAGACCCAGTGTCGTTGACTGGCGCTCCATCTTCAGAACAATGATGTTCTGCTCGACTGACTGCTCAAACAGCGCTGCTTCATTGCCTACTGCAAAGACATCCAGGAAGATGTCCATGACCTGCAGGCCGGACTTTTCAACACAGCCGACAAGTTCATAGATCAAAGGCATATCAGCACACAGCAGGTCAATATCCACAGCCAGTTCACTGGTCCTCTCACCTACAGGAATACGGCGTGAAGAAATACCGTGTACCCAGTACTTGATCGGCTGTACCTGTACCAATGCGAGATTCGGATCGATCTTGACGGTCTGTACCTTCCTCTGCGCATTCTGTACATCCTGCATCGTAACGGTACCTTCGATACCTTCGATCGGAACTGTGGATGTGACTGAATATCTTCTCATCTTGTAGGACGGAACGGCCAGAATGACCTTGCTGATCGCAGCCTTGATCATTGCCTCGGCATCCGTAACGGCAGCTTTGATTCCGCTGATGACCGCATCCGGGTCATTGATCCTGTCATAGCTTAATCCGTCACAGGGGATCCTCTCTACTTTGATGATATTAAATCTGGTATTAAAAAATTCGCCTATCACAAGACGTATTTCATGATCTGACACTTCAAGTGCCGCAAAAATCTGTTTCTCGCTCACGACGAATAACCCTCCTGGCGTAAAGATATTTTATCATATACAAACATGCAAAAAAAGGGATAAACTCGGTATTTAGACTTTCTTTCTGATATTACATTTAAATTTAGAGGGAATATCCTTGCAAATACAAATAAACCGTGATAAATTAATTAAGCGATTGTGAAAAGGAGGTTATGGTCATGTCAAGAGTTTGTGCCGTATCCGGTAAAAAAGCATTGTCTGGTAACAGACGCTCCCATTCCTTACGTGCTACACGCCGTAAATGGAATGTAAATTTACAGAAGGTCCATATGATCGTCGACGGTAAGCCGAAGACGGTACGTGTATCCGCACGTGCCCTGAAGACCCTCAAAGGCGGAGCGAAGAAGCTTGCCAAGGCAGAAGCGTAAGAAATAAAAGATATATCGTGAGATATATCTTTTTTCATTTTCTGTCTCTCGAACAGATCATCAGAATTCTGCCTCTGTGTACGGTAACTGTCCCCTGCTCATCCAGGATCTCGTTGGACAGTGTGTACAGATCTTCAAAACCGATGACCGCATGATCCAGCGGATACTTCATCCCCTGCAGAGAGATCTCTGCTTCCTGCCAGGCAAAGAAGGATACATAACTGTATGTATCTTTTTTTATTGTATGCGTGCCCTCGGTCAGCGCTTCGATGCGGTTCATCTGATCGATCAGGACCGTACCGGGATATGCATAGGCAAGACGCAGATTAACGATCTCATGATCGATCCTGCCGCCGAGACCCCCGTATACCAGGATCTTTTTATATCCCATGGCTGCTGCCCTGCGGATGGCTGCCTCACTGTCACTGTCATCCTTCATTACCGGCAGTGTGATCATCTCATCACTGTACCTGCGGATCAGTTCCACAGATTCACTGCCTGCGGAATCATAATCTCCCAGTGCCAGCACCATGTGTATACCCTTTTGGGCAAGATGAAGAGCACCGGCATCGGCACCGATATAATCAAGATCACAGACCGGAATATCCGTATCCCCGGCCAATACCATTACACAAGTATCAGACAAGACTCTTCACTGCCTTTCCGATATCATTTTTGAATATATACGAACCGGCAACCAGCACATCGGCTCCGGCATCTCTGCAGATCTTACCGGTCTCGGCATTGATCCCGCCGTCGACCTGGATCCACGGATGCACACCCTCCTCATCACACCACCTGCGCAGTGTACGTATACGCTCTTCTGCATCAGGATCAAACTTCTGGCCGCCGAAGCCCGGTTCCACGGACATGATCAGAAACATATCAAAATCATGCAGGTACGGTTTCAGTTCTTCAAGCGGTGTCTTCGGCTTGATCGCCAGGCCCTTTTTTACCCCGTTCTCTTCGAGATAGCGCAGCAGTGCCGGGATCTTCTCAGCCGTTATCGCCTCAATGTGAAACGTGATCATCTGAGCTCCTGCCGGCACAAAATACCTGCTGACCTCCGTCGGATCATCCACCATCAGATGCACATCCTTAAACAGATCGGTCAGCTTGTTAAAGCCTTTCAGAATATCGGGACCGAACGTCAGATTCGGCACAAAATGCGCATCCATGACATCAAAGTGAAGCCACTGAGCACCGGACGCATTCAGTTCGGCGGTTTGTTCCCGCATCCTGCTGTAATCCATGGATAATATCGAAGGTGCTACGATCATATGTATTTTTCCTTTCTTTCACGGATCATTTTCAGTACGCTGAGATAGTTGTTATATCTGCTTTCGGAGATCTTTCCGGCAGCCATGGCTTCTTTCACGGCACACCCGGGTTCATTCTCGTGTCTGCAGTCATTGAACCGGCACTGTCCGAGATACGGTCTGAATTCGATCACACTGTCAGCCAGATCTTCGGCTGACATATGCGAAAAATCCAGTGAACTGAATCCCGGTGTATCTGCCACAAGACCGTTTTCCACGATATGCAGTTCATTATGCCTGGTCGTATGTCTGCCCCTTCCGAGAGCTTTGGAGATCTCCTGTGTTGCCAGATGGAATGAAGGCTCGATCGTATTCAGCAATGTCGATTTACCGGCGCCTGACTGCCCTGTCAGCACCGACACTTTGCCTCTGAGGATCTCTTTCAGTTCCTCGCTGACTTCATCACTTCTGGTCCGGATGACCCTGAACGGTCCCTTCTCATATGCCTGAATCGCCTGTTCCGTCTCTTCACTGTACGGAAGATCGGTCTTTGTCACGATCAGTACAGGTTCAATATCTTCATTGGCGATCATGAATGACAGTCTGTCGATCAGCACCGGTGAGAAATCCGGATCTTTTACACTCATGACGATCAGCGCCTGATCAACATTCGCCACTGCCGGTCTGTAGAGCCGGTTATGTCTTGGCAGGATCTTCTGTATTGCATACTTCCCGTCAAGCAGATCCGCTTCCACGAGATCTCCTGCCAGAGGTGTCATCTGCAGTCTTACCTTGCCCATGACCAAAGCATCATGTTTATTCCCATGTTCATCGAGAAGCGTATAGTTTTTTGATATGATCCTGATGATCCTGGCTATCATAGATATCAATACCCGTAATAGTAGATCGTAATAAAGTTATCTCTGGTCTGCGTATACTCGCTGCCTGCATCCGGACTGACCTTGATCACAATGCCTGTCGGCAGATTGGCAATCTCTGCAGCCGTCATGTTTGTCGTATCCAGTGTACTCGTATAAACGATCGTACCCATTTCCTCGAGGATCGCGGTCGCTTCATCAATTGCCATGCCTTCAATATTCTCAGGAATGATGATCGTCGGATATGCCAGATAGACAAGTTTCATCTCGCTGGCAGCGTCCCGGTTGACCGTCGCATACGGTTCCAGCAGTTCCTGGCGGATGACCGTACCGGGTGCTCTCTCATCATCTTCGGCAGGCTCTTCCGCCTCGACCGTCACTTTGATATTCGGATGTTTCTGTGCCAGTTCTCCGACTGCATCTTCGATCTTCATGCCGCGGTAATCCCCGACCGTCACACCTATGCCGCTGGAGATACTGACTCTGACTTCCGAGCCCTTCTCTACTTCTTCACTGACTTCGGGAACGACCGCATAGATCTTCCCCTTCTCAGTATTCTCGGTAAGCTCATACGTCACATTTGCCGTATCCAGCACCAGTTCATTTTCCGTACAGACATCCTTGGCTTCCGTCAGTGTCATGCCGAGGATATCCGGCACCGTTGTATATCTGCTGACCGGCTCCAGAATACCGCTGAGTCCCAGGGCATAGTAAACACCGGCAGCCGCCAGAAGCAGAAGCAGGATGATCAGCAGTGCAACCAGCACTTTATTCGTCCGCGGATTCTTTTTTACCGCTGCACGTTTTCTTGCCGGTTCCTGTGCAGGAGAACTGCTGCGGTTCTTTTTCTTCTTTTCCGTCTCTTCCGGCAGTTCGTCAAATGCTATGCTTGCGGTAGCCTGTGAAGCTCCCGGCATGTATTTCGGTTCGTTCAGCCGTTCCGGATTCAGACATGTACGCAGATCTTCCAGCATCTCCGGACAGCTGCGGTAACGGTATGCCTTATTCTTGGCTGTTGCCCTGGCGATCACATTTGCCAGAGACTGCGGTACATCCGGATTGACCGAGCGGACATCGGGAATCTGGTTGCGCATCTGCATCAGAGCTACCTGTACAGCCGTATCTGCCTTAAACGGCACATCTCCCGTTAACATCTCATACAGTACGATGCCAAGAGAATAGATATCGCTCTGCACCGAAGCAGACTCACCGCGGGCGATCTCCGGCGCCAGATAGTGCACCGATCCCATGACGTTGTTTGCCTGCGTCAGCTGCATGCTTCCTTTGGCCAGGGCAATGCCGAAATCCAGGATCTTGATCGATCCGTCAGATCTGACGATCACATTCTGCGGCTTGATATCACGGTGGATAATACCGCGTCTGTGGGCTTCGGCAGTACCGGACACAAGCTGTTTCATGATATCCACGGCTTCCTCTTTCAGCAGTGCTCCGCGGTCGCGGATGATCTGCTTCAGGGTCTTGCCCGGAACATACTCCATGACGATATACTGATGTCCCTTGTATTCACCGACATCATAGATCTCTACGATATTGGGATGTGACAGTGCTGTTGCGGCCTGTGCCTCACGCTCAAAACGCAGTACCGCTACGGCATCTGCACAAAGCTCACTGCGCAGGATCTTGACAGCTACCTGCCTGTTCAGGATCGTATCCATGGCCAGGAAAACATCGGCCATACCACCCTGTCCGATATGCTGGAAGACATCATACCGGTTTGCAATCATATTCTTACTCATACATACCGGCTCCTTCCAGATCGATCAGGATCGCCGTGATATTGTCATAACCGCCGGCATCCAGTGCTGCCTTGATCAGCTGTTTTACGCGCAGATTCGGCAGATGATCGGAATCATAGATGATCCTGCGGATCTGTTTCTCACTGACATATCCGTACAGCCCGTCACTGCAGACGAGAAAACCATCCACCCTGTCCGCATAGGCTTCAATATCACAGCGCACATTCTCCCAGACCCCAAGCGCATTGGTCAGGACATTCTTCTGCGGAAACGAAGCTGCCTCCTTGCGGGTCAGTTCTCCGTGTCTGATCATGTCATTGACCAGCGTGTGATCTGTTGTCACGGCTTTGAACATATCGTTATTTCTGTAGGCGTAAACACGGGAATCCCCGATATTCGCCAGATAATTGCCTGCTGAAGTGATCATGACCGCACAGAATGTCGTACCCATGCCGGCCAGTTCACTGTTTTCTTTTCCTGTCTTCAGGATCAGCCGGTTCGCTTCCTCGACGTGTCTGGCGATCCAGCTGCGGACTTCCTTTCCTTCTTTAAAGCCATGATTCGACGCAAAAGCAACGGAAAAATAGGAGACCGCAAGATGACTTGCGACATCTCCGCCGCGGCCGCCGCCGATGCCGTCACAGACGATTGCAAATACATCCCCGACTTCATTGGTAGCGATCACGTAGTTATCCTGATTGGTGCGCCGCATCTTGCCGCGGTCCGTCAGTCCGTAATACTTCATCAGGCCTTTCCTGCCCTTTCATGCCTTGCCCGCAATTGTCCGCAGGCAGCGTCAATATCTTCACCGTGCTTCGTACGCAGTGTTGCCTTGACCCCGTGCTTCATCAGCACATCATAAAAGTGCAGAGCCGTCCTGTCATCCGTTGTCCGGTATTCATTTTCATCAACTTCGTTATACGGGATCAGATTCACATAGGCATTCATCCCGCGGATCAGGTCTGCCAGTTCCACAGCATCATGATCGCTGTCATTGACACCCTTCAATAATATGTATTCAAACGTGATCCGGCGGTGATTATCCGTGCTGTACTCACGCAGAGCCTGCATCAGCTGATCCAGCGGATATGCCCTGTCCACCGGCATCAGTTTCCGGCGCAGTTCGTCATTCGGGGCATGCAGAGAGATCGCCAGATTATACTGAAAACGCTCTTTGGCAAACGCCTTGATCTTCGGTACGATACCGCATGTCGAGATCGTAATATGTCTGGCGCCGATCGCCAGGCCGTGATCACTGTTCACCGTCCTGCAGAAGTCCAGTACATTGTCATAGTTATCAAACGGCTCTCCCGTTCCCATGATCACGATATTATCCACCCGGCTGCCTTCCGCATCCAGTTCCTTCTGAATATACATGATCTGTGCCGTCATCTCTCCGGAGGTCAGATCTCTCTGCTTCTTCAGCAGTCCGGAAGCACAGAACGTACAGCCCATGTTGCAGCCGACCTGTGAAGATACGCAGACACTTTTGCCGAAGCTGAAATGCATCAGCACTGTCTCTACGGTCATCCCGTCCTGCATCTCAAACAGATATTTGGCGGTGCCGTCTCTGGCTACCTGCTTATCGACCAGGGTCACCGGCATGATCACATATCTCTCGGATAACTGTGTGATCAATCCCGCAGGCAGATCTGTCATCTCTTCGAAGCTCTCTGCCCGCTTACGGTAAAGCCAGGCATAGATCTGTTTTGCCCTGTATGGTTTCTGTCCCAGTTCTCCCAGCATTTCTTCCAGCTGAGTCAATGTGAAATCATATATACTTTGCATAGCCTTCATTCTACCATAGAATTCCCTGTTTTTATCAGCCGGGCACAGTAAAACCCGTCAGTTCCTTCTTCAAACGGAAAGATCGTTCTTTCCTCTGTCAGTGTAAACTCCGGATGTTCCTTCAGGAAATCACGGATCTGGTTTTCATTCTCCTTGCGGTTCAGTGTACACGTACTGTAGACAAGTATCCCGTCCTTCTTCAGGTATCGGCAGGTATTCTCCAGTATGCGCTTCTGCAGAGCTGTGATCTGGTCCAGACTCTCCGGCTGTACATGGTAGCGGATCTCCGGCTTGTGACGCAGATCGCCAAGCCCTGAACAGGGCACATCCAGCAGGATCCTGTCAAAGTATCCCTCATACGCAGGCACAAACACGGAGGCGTCACTGACGGTGGTCCGCACATTTACAGTACCGGTTCTCTGCATCAGTTCATCGATCAGCCTGACCCGGTCGGGATCATCATCATTGGCGATCACCTCCCCGGTATTCTGCATCAGGGCAGCGATCATCTGCGCCTTGGTTCCGGGTGCACTGCAGGCATCATAAACGCTCATCCCCGGCTGTACATCAAGATACTGCGGTATTCCCGCCGAAGCTTTATCCTGGATCAGGATCTCCCCGTTACGGAAGTAATCTGTCTCCTGCAGCAGGCCGTCATACGTAAAGCTGTACGCATCCAGCATACGGACCTTCGGGTCTTCCTGCAGCTTCTGTGCGGAGATCTTCAGCGGATTGATCCGCCCGTATACGGCTGCCGGCTCAAGACTGTTCGTACATATCCTTTCGGCTGTTTCTTTTCCATAGTGGGAATTCCACATGCGGATCAGCCACAGCGGAATACCGGTATTGACCGCCAGGGCCTGATCAGGATCTTCATCCTGACAGTAGTGCAGTCCCCTTTCACTGACCCTGCGCAGAACCGCGTTGACAAAGCCCTCCTCATGTCTGCCGGCAAGCTCCACTGTCTCATCGATCACCGCATACACCGGTATCCGGTCAAGGAAGAACAGCTGATACATGCCCATGCACAGCAGTACCTCCGTCTTTGGCGAAGGCTTGCGCTTCACGGTACCTTTGAGCTGATACTGCAGCAGTGTATAGCGGCGTATCGTCCCGTAGACGATCTCACTGATCAGGGCTGTATCTTCACGGCTGTACCTGTTTCTGCCTGCACGCAAAAGCAGAGAAGCATAGCCTCCCTCAAGGATGACCCTCTGCAGGATCTCATAAGCATACTGTCTTGCATTCTTCATCAGTCAAGCACCAGCGGATCCACGTTGACCCGCAGACATCCTGTATATTTCGCGTTTTCCGGTGTGATCAGTTTGCGTACAGCTTCCTTGAGAGCTTCGCTGTCCTTGCCCTTGATCACGATCCGGCTGCGGTAACGATCCTGTATCTTCGTCAGGGCGATGATACCGATCTTCTTGAAGTCTCCTTCCAGATGTTCAAAGAACCACCGGGCAGAGCGCGATACGTTCTTTTCATCCTTATCCGCAAAGGTCAAAGCGATCATGTATGTATACGGAGGATACTGTCCGGCATGGCGGAAGCGCATCTCCGCTTCAAAGAACTTCCCGTAATTTCCGGCTGCTGCACACTGTACGGCATAATGTCCGGGATCATAGACCTGGTAGACGACCTCGCCTGCCTCTTCGGCCCTGCCGCTGCGGCCGCCTGCCTGCATCAGAAGATCAAATGTATCCTCACAGCTGCGGTAGTCGGTACGGTTCAGACCTTCATCACCGTTCAGGATACCCACCAGCGTAACATCGGGGTAATCCAGTCCCTTGGCGATCATCTGTGTACCAAACAGGATATCTGCCTCATGTCTGCCGAATTTCTCCAGGATCTGCTGATGACCGTTCTTGCGTGATGTCGTATCCGCATCCATACGCAGCAGTCTGGCTTCAGGGAAGTGTTCACTGAGCATCTGTTCCAGCCGCTGGGTGCCGAACCCGTAGCCGGAATAGCCGGCCTGTTTCCCGCAGGACGGACAGACCCTCGGCACCGGCAGGATCGTCCCGCAGGTATGACACTTCAGTACTCTTTCCTCACGGTGATAGCTCATCGTGATATCACAGTGCGGGCATACCAGCGGCTCCTGACAGTTCTGACATCTCAGCATCGTTGAATACCCGCGCCGGTTCAGCAGCAGGATCACCTGCTGTTTTTTCTCCAGCCTGTCCTGTATCTTTGCCAGCAGAGGATCGGAAAGGATGTAGGACTGTCCCTTCTTCATGCATTCCTTCAGGGGAATGACCGTTACTTCCGGCAGTGTATGGTTGACCCTGTCCTTCAGCGTGATCAGGTGATAGACACCGCGAATGGCCCGGGCATAGCTGTCCAGTGAAGGCGTAGCACTGCCAAGGATCAGTCGGCAGTGATGATAACGGCTGCGGAAAGCCGCAATATCCCGGCAGTGATACGCCGGCTGATTCTCCTGTTTATACGAAGAATCGTGTTCCTCATCCATGACGATCAGGCCAAGATCATGAAACGGCAGAAAGACAGCACTTCTGGTACCGACAACGATCTCTGCTTCTCTTTCGGCGACCCGTCTGTACTGCTCGTACTTCTGCTGATCATTCAGCCCGGAATGATATACCGCAAGATGACTGCCGAAACGGGATCCTGCGCGGTGGATCATCTGCGGTGTCAGCGCGATCTCCGGCACCAGGATCAGTACCTGCCGGCCCTGCTTCAGTACTTCTTCTGCCAG
>CADBMY010000302.1 GCA_902795905.1 uncultured Erysipelotrichaceae bacterium | reverse complement strand
GCCAGCGCAAAGGCTTCACCCTGCAGCTGTCCGGAAACGGTCAGACTGGCATGCTTGCCGAAGAAGTCCTGCTCATAATCCGCATCGCTTCTGGTCGTGACCGTAAATGTTTCGCCGGCTCCTTCCGCATCGGCACCGGTAATGATTGGTGTATTGACATAGACAAAACCCTGATCCTGGAAGAATTCATGGATTGCCATGGCCAGTGCCGAACGTACCCTGAAGACAGCCGAGAAGGTATTCGTACGCGGTCTCAGATGGCCGATCTCACGCAGATACTCAAAGCTGTGACGCTTCTTCTGCAGCGGATATGTCTGGTCGCAGGCACCTTCCAGCAGGATCTCCGTTGCCTGGATCTCAAAGGGCTGCTGGGCATCCGGTGTCGCAATATACTTGCCGGTGACACTGACTGCTGTTCCCGTCAGGTATTTGGATACAGCCGCATAGTTGCTCAGTGTATCGCTGTATACGATCTGCGCATTACGGAAGTATGTACCGTCATTCAGCGCGATAAAACTTATATTCTTACCGGAACGGTTCGTTCTGATCCATCCCTGCAGCTGCACATATTCCAGCTGATCCTGTTCAAGCGGGGTTCCCTCAAGTGTCAGCTCATAGAGCTCCCGCACAGTCATTTCAGTTAACACACTGTTATCCTCCTATTTTTTAATGGCATTTGTCTCAAATACCAGTTCCTGTATGCTTGATACAACATCCACGGATTTAACGTAGATCCCCTCCGGTACACTGAAGTGCTCGGAAGAGAAGCTGACGATACCGCGGATTCCGTTCCTGATCAGAAGATCCACCGTTTCCTGTTCATCTTTAGATATACACAGGATCGCAATACGGCATCCCTCAGGGATCCTCTCTGCAAGTTCATTCAGATGATATACGGGAACCGATGTTTCACGGATATTCTCCGGAGCAATATCGAATGCGCAGACGATCTCTCCGACCACGTGGTTCCACTTATTGTAGTTCAGCAGAGCCTTGCCGAGATTGCCGCATCCGACGAGAATGATCTTCTCATCGAAGTTTACCCCCAGCTGTTCACTGAATACATCGATCAGTTTATCGACACTGTAGCCGTACCCTTGTTTTCCGAGGTTTCCCAGAAAACTGAAGTCACGGCGGATCGTTGTCGATTCGATCTGCACATACTCCGCAAGTTCCTTGGACATGATACGTTCAACGCCTTCATTGCGAAGCTTGCGCAGCGCTTTTAAATACACCGGATAACGCTGAAGAGTTGCTTTAGGCACTAATTTCGTATTTGTCATAATATTCACCTGTTGTGAATATTTTAGCACACTTTTCAATTGTTGTGAAAAAAACTCTGATTTTCACCAGGCATTAACAGTCCGGGATCTGCCGCGTCCCTGAAACTGCCGAAAGCCTGATGCTTGTAAGCTGTATATCCGGCAGCTGCGATCATTGCTGCATTGTCCGTACAGCAGTACATCGGCGGGATCACCAGCTGTGTGCCATCGATCTCATTCATGGCCTCGGTGATCATCTGCCTGAGCCTGGAATTGGCTGCGACACCGCCTGCCAGCACCAGCATCTTCGGCTGATATGCCCTGACAGCAGCAACCGTCTTGCCTACCATACTGCCGAGCGCTGTCTCCTGGAAGGCATAGGCAACATCTGCGACATTGATCTCATTCCCCTGTTTCTTCTCTCTTTCGATCAGCTGCAGCACCGCTGACTTCAGTCCGCTGAAGCTGAAATCATATTCACCGGCTGTTTTCGGTGTCGGCAGGTGATAATGCGGCTTGCCCTCCTTGGCCATCTTATCCATGACCGGTCCGCCGGGATAGCCGAGTCCAAGCACTCTGGCAACCTTGTCATAGGCTTCTCCGATCGCATCGTCGAAGGTCGTGCCGAGAACCTTGAAGTCCCAGTCATTCTGCATCCACACAAGCTCCGAATGGCCGCCGGAGACAACCAGTGCCATCAGCGGGAACTGCAGATCCGCCACAAACGCATTGGCATAGATATGTCCGGTCATGTGGTTGATCGGCAGCAGTGGTTTATTCCAGGCAAATGCCAGGGTCTTGGCCGCCTGTACACCGACATGGAGACTGCCGACAAGACCGGGTCCCTGCGTATATGCGATCGCATCGATATCATCCATCGTCACCTTGGCGGTATTCAGAGCTTCTTCGATCACTGCCGAGATATTCTCCACATGAATGCGGCTGGCCACCTCCGGCACAACACCGCCGTATAACGTATGAACATTGATCTGGCTCGAAACGATATTGGAAAGGATCTCCTTTCCGTCTCTGACGATGGCACAGGCGGTCTCGTCACAGCTTGTTTCAATTCCCATCAGTAATGTCATTGTATATTCCTCCCAGGGGTTTGACCATCAGGTATGCGTCTTCATTATTATCCGTATAATAGTTTTTCCGGATATTGACCTGAATAAACCCGTTTCTTTCGTACAGTTGGATCGCCGGCGTATTCGATACTCTGACTTCCAGTGTCATGAAGTCACAGCCGGCCTCATTGGCTGTTTTAAACAGATAGTCCAGCATCTGCTGTGCATGACCGCTGCGCCGGCATTCCCTGCGAACAGCGATATTTGCCAGTTCTGCTCTTTCAAAGATGATCCAGCAGTCGCAGTAACCGATGATCCTGCCGTCTTCTTCAAGCACCAGAGCCTGCGCAAAGGGATTCTCGTTCAGTTCATACAGAAATTCCTTCTTCGGCCACGGTGAAGTAAAGCACTCTTGTTCAAGAAGAACGATCTCATCGAGATCAGCTTCTGTCATTTTTCTAATCACGGCGGACAAGGTATGCCTCTTTCGTTTTCAGATATTCCGGTTCCAGAAGATGGATCTGTTCGACTTTCTGCCAGCGCTTCTGTGTCACCGCAAAGTTATTGATAATATCCGGGAAGATGGTCTCTCTGCCGACAAGGATCCCGTCACCGATGACTTTTTCATCCGGACTGATCTCCTGCTCAACCTCGGCCGCTGCCCGGGCTGTGATCTCAGCCGTACGTATACCGTTTTCGTATTTGCCGAAATAAACACGCTTGCTGCGGGCATCCAGGACTACCGTACATGTCTCATTGCCGGCATACAGGTCCAGTGTGCCGATCGTATACAGCGGAAGATGCTTGCTTGACGCAAGGACTTTGGCAACGGTCATCGCAATTCTGACGCCGGTATAACTGCCCGGTCCCTTTGTGATCACAACAGCTTCAATATCATCTGCCTTCATACCAGTCTCTTCCAGCAGTGTAAAGATTGCCGGAAAGATCTCTTCCGACTGATGTTTCCAGCATTCCTTCTGTACGGAAGCAAGCACCTTTTCTTCGGTAAACAATCCTGCCGCAAGATATGTATGACTTGTATCGATTCCCAAATAGATCATTTTATCGCCTCCAGGAGATCTTCGTATTTCTCTCCGTGCGCAGTAAACGCAAATTCTCTTCTGCCCTCTTCCAGCAGATGGATATCCAGCCGCAGATACTCCTCGGGAACCAGATCCTCAAGATACTGCGCCCATTCGATAACAGTGAGACCGTCATCTTCAAGCAGTTCCTCAAAGCCCAGATCCTGTGATATACCTTCCAGCCTGTAACCATCAATGTGATACAGAGGCATATCCCCGTGATACACCTTCAGGATCGTAAAGGTCGGACTTGTTACATTCCGGGCAATATGCAGACCTCTGGCTATCCCTTGTGTCAGGGTCGTTTTGCCTGCACCGAGATCTCCTTCCATCAGAATAACCATATTTGGAAGCACATGACTGCCGATCTTCTCACCGAGAGCACGTGTCTCTTCGGCTGTATTTGTATATATGTTTAGTTCTTTCATATAATCACCTTAGGTATTATATACAGAATTCAGAAAAAAAACGCTATAATTTATAAGCAACGGAGGTTTACATATGGCAGCTTTGGACATGAACTGGGCATTCGGTGATACCGGTGTCCTGACCGATGATATACGCGCTTTGCTCGGCGCAAAAGAACAGGTCGTACAGGTTTACAGACTCCTCGGAAAAACCCAGGCAGCGCTGACAAACAAGAAGATCATCTACATTTCCGCACGTGGTCTGATCGATGCACGTCCGGATATCTACACACTGCCGCTGAGTACGATCCTGGCAGTAAATCTGATATACGGCACGAAGAATGAAGTGCAGCTTGTGACAAATGCCGGTACCATACACATTACGCTGACCAAGATCAATGATCTGAAAGATCTGTACAGAGAACTCAGCCGCTCACTTGGCAATATGCTTTAACCGAACAGTCCGCAGGGACTGTTTTTTTGGGAGAGCTTGCTGATTGAAAATAAAAAAAGCCATCTTGCGATGGCTTGCGGCCCGGCAACGTGCTTGATTCACCTTTCGGCTATTTTCGCCCCGG
>CADBMY010000301.1 GCA_902795905.1 uncultured Erysipelotrichaceae bacterium | reverse complement strand
CTCCCGCATGACAAACCACATCTCCGAGGGATCACCGCGTCTGCCGGTCCTGCCCATGCGCTGCAGGAAACCCGATACCGTAAACGGCGCATCGATCTGGAAAGCTCTCTCCAATCTGCCGATATCGATGCCAAGTTCCAGCGTAGCTGTAGCACATACCGACATCAGGGAATCATCATCCTTCATCTCCTCTTCCGCACTTTCACGGTAGGAGGCAGAAAGATTGCCATGGTGGATCAGAAACCTGTCCGGCTCATGATTGACTTCACAGTACTGCCGCAGGTTCTGACATACCGCTTCGCACTCCTCACGGGAATTCGTAAAGATCAGACACTTCTTTCCGCGTGTGTGTTCAAAGATATACCCGATACCGGGATCGGCTGCCTTGGGTGCCGTATCCGTCGCTTCTTCAAGCTCGGGTGTACCGGTGATCTCTTTTCCCTCATCTGCCTGCGGATCACTGTTGTAGAAGTGCTCCATGCTGAGACGCCAGATTTCCTTACCGCCCTCGAACCTCGGGATCACCATGCCTCTGCCGCTGCCTGCCGCAAGGAATCTGCCTGCAGCCTCGGGATCGCCGATCGTCGCTGAAAGACCGATGCGTCTTGGCTGACATCCTGCGGTTTTGCAGAGACGCTCGATCAGACAGAATGTCTGCAGTCCCCTGTCCCCCCGCAGCAGTGAGTGGATCTCATCGATCACGATGAAACGCAGATCTCCGAACAGTGACGGGATCTCCATGTGCTTGTTTATCAGCAGTGACTCCAGTGATTCCGGTGTGATCTGCAGGATGCCTGAAGGCTTGCGCAGAAGCTTACGCTTACCGGTCTGGGCCGCATCGCCATGCCAGCGTGTGACCGCAATACCTGCCTCTTCGCAGAGTTCATTGAGTCTTCCGAACTGGTCGTTGATCAATGCCTTTAACGGTGCGATATACAGGACACCGACGGTCCTTGACGGATCTTCCTCGAGCAGGGTCAATATCGGAAAGAACGCTGCTTCGGTCTTGCCGGAAGCCGTGGAAGCACTGATCAGGACATTCTGATCGGTATTGAAGATCGCTTCTCCGGCCGCATTCTGCACACCACGCAGATTCTGCCACCCCGAACGGTAGATATAATCCTGAATAAACGGTGCATATCTTTCAAATACATTCATATCGTAAACTCCGCAAAGCCTGTCTCTGTCTCGTTGGATACCGCTTCCGACTCTGCATAGGAGAATTCATCGGAATTCAGCAGTTCACTGATCGTCATCGACGGATTCTGATACAGGAGATCCAGCAGTTCGATAAAGTCCCGGATCACTTCTCTCGGGGTGATATTCTGATCTGCCCCGATCCTGCTGTATTCGATCCGGATAAAGCATGCAAGATCCTCTTCCGTTACCCTGCGTGTATAGCCGTATAAGCCTGCGTGCATGTCCGCCAGCTTCTCGCACAGCACCAGCATCTCCTCTGCTGTTAATGCCTCCAGGCGGATCACCGGAGCCAGCAGATCTCTGGCACCGGGCTTTGAGAAACGCCCCTCAGCCAGTCTTGAACGCAGGGCCTCATAACTGTAGATGCCTCTGCGTTTGTCTTCCAGTGCCTGCGGAGTCGCACCCATGATGATACCGAGGTATCTGGCTTTTCCCTGCAGAGTATCGTTATACATCGTCAGGATCTTCTCATAGTTGTACTGTCTTGTGATACTGTTGGGGATCTTGTATATATTGACCAGTTCATCGATCATGATCATCATCCCGGCATACCCGGCCAGGCGGAAGAAAGTCGCAAACAGTTTCAGATACTCATACCAGTCATCATCGGTAATGATCATATTGATACCCAGAGCTTCTTTCGCTTCACTCTTGAGTGTATATTCACCGCGGAACCAGCGGATAACTTTAGCTTTTGTCTCATCATCACCGTTGATATATGCGTGATAGTACGCAGACAGGAGTCTTGCGAATTCAAAGCCATGGACCAGCTCACTGACGGCGGAAGTCACAGCGTAGATCTTCTTATCCACGGCTGCCGAAAGAGCCGGATCACCGGGTGTAAGACCTGTCTCCTGCGCTGCTTCGCTCTGTACGGTACTGATCCAGCGGTCAAGCACCAGTGTCAGGGCTCCGCCCTCCGGTCTTGTCTTTGTCGAAAGATTGCCGATCAGCTCCCGGTATGTCGCAAGTCCCTGGCCGCGGGTGCCCTGCAGTCTTCTCTCCGGGGAGAGATCCGCATCAGCCACGATGAAACCTCTGTCCATGACATAGTTGCGCACGGTCTGCAAGAGAAAGCTCTTGCCGGAGCCATAGCGTCCGACGATAAACCGGAAGGATGCGCCTCCCTCGGCAATGATATCCACATCATGCAGAAGAGCTGCGATCTCGTTCTTTCTTCCGACCGTGATATACGGCAGACCGATCCGGGGAACGACCCCGCCTTTCAGCGAATTCAGCACTGTCTGTGCTATTCTTCTCGGCACTTTATTGCTTACCGTCATCTTCTCTGTCCTCCAAGCATTTCTGCGATATCTTCTTCATAATCTTCGACAAGCGAGAGTCTGTCATT
Organism: uncultured Erysipelotrichaceae bacterium; assembly: GCA_902795905.1. Classification (GTDB taxonomy): domain Bacteria; phylum Bacillota_I; class Bacilli_A; order Erysipelotrichales; family Erysipelotrichaceae; genus Bulleidia. The sequence continues at coordinate 305 of CADBMY010000301.1, read as the reverse complement.
CTCACACTCCAGGATATTATCCCCAATCTCATCAAACATGATCTCGTTGATCATATCTGCCGTGATCGTCGGCATCAGGTGGTTATCCCTGAGCAGTTGGGTGACATCTTCGCCATTCAGCAGTCTCTGCAGTATCTGTACCTGCAGTGCATCTAACGGCATCTCTGCCCCGGTTTCGGGAAGTGCCTGTACTTCATCCTCTTCGTACAGTTCTGCCTTCTCTTCGTCCGTAAGCAGGCTGTCACGGGTGATCTCGGCATCCTGGCGGATCTGTTCAAGTCCGGACAGATCGATCGTTATTCTGG
>CADBMY010000300.1 GCA_902795905.1 uncultured Erysipelotrichaceae bacterium | reverse complement strand
GCGATCACCTGATCAGCCAGTGACGGGATCAGCTGACAGCCCTTCTCGTCATACAGTTTATATCCGTTATACTCTTTCGGGTTATGGGAAGCTGTGATCATGATGCCGCCGAAACAATTCAGATGTCTTACCGCAAAGGAAAGCTCCGGTGTCGGTCTCAGACTCTCAAAAACATAACTGCGGATACCGAATGTTGCCAGTACACGGGCACTGTCGAACGCAAACTCTCTCGAGAAATGCCTGTTGTCATAGCCAATCGCTATGCCGCGGGATGCCGCCTCAGGACCGTTCGCATTGATATATGCCGCAAATCCTGCTGTCGCCTTACGGATCGTATGCAGATTGATCCTGTTGGTGCCGGCGCCGAGAACACCGCGCATACCTGCCGTTCCAAATTCGATATTTGTGTAGAATGCATCATTGATCTGCTGTTCTGTCATCCCTTCCATTTCTTTCTTCAGGTCAGGATCCAGATTGGGATGAGCCAGCCAGCGCTCATACTGAAGTTTCGCTTCCATATTCCCTCCTTGTATTAATCTGTCAACCAATTACTTTCTGGTTGCGGAGCACTTCGTCGATCGTCTCTGCAGCGGTTTCTTCATCAGGACCTTCACATCTGACTGTGATCGTAGACTGTGTAGGTATGCCAAGAGACATAACACCCATGATGGATTTCATATTAACCGTACGTCCCTTATAAGAGATCGTTATTTCACTTTTAAACTTGCTTGCCGCATTTACAGCTACAGTTGCAGGTCTGGCATGCAGTCCGACCGGATCAACGACAATAGCGGTTATTTCTTTCATACTTTCTTCTCCTTCTGATTACCATCTGTATTCTATCATAACGAACCATTTCCTGCCCAACAAACTACTTGTGATAGGGTTCGTTCCTGAGGATCTTATATGCTCTGTAGATCTGTTCCAGCACGATCAGCCGGCACAGCTGGTGGGGAAAGGTTGCCCTGGACAGCTGCCAGCGCATATCTGCCCTGCGGATCAGGTCATCACTGACACCAAGCGAGCCGCCGATCACAAAAGCCAGCTTCGTATGTCCTTCCGCATACAGCCTGTCCAGCGTATGCGCAAAAGCCTCAGAATCCATTGCCTTGCCGGCAAGATCCAGCAGGATAACATACTCATCGGCACTGATGCGCTTCAGCAGTTTTTCCCCTTCCGTACGTATCACTTTAGCATTCTGGGCATCGCTGTTGGAAGCCGGTGCTTTCTCATCCGGCACTTCAACGATCTCCAGTTTGTCGTATGCCCGCAAGCGTTTCAGATATTCCTGAATACCGTCACGAAGCCAGGCATCCTTGACCGTACCGCAGGCTATGATCCTGATCATCGCAGCACCGCACTGACGGAGATACTCGCTTCACCGTCACGCAGAAGTCCAAGCACAAGCGCATCTTCGGGATTTCTGGCATACAGGATATCCCGCAGCTCTTCCATGTCCTGTAAAGCTACATCATCTGCCGAAAGGATCAGATCACCGGGACGCATATCCAATTGCTGTGCAGGTGAACCGTCATATACATACGTGATCAGAATACCGCTGCTGATATCAAGCGGAAGATTCCAGGCACTCTTTTCATATACCGAAAGATCGCTGATATTCCTGCCGACGATGCCGAGATAGCCTCTGCTGACATGTCCGTCGCGGATCAGATCATCGCAGACAAGCCGGAGCTCATTGGATGCCAGAGCATACGTCAGACCGGTAACCGTATCACCGCGTGAGAGTCTTCTTGACAGCATGCCGATCATCTCACCATCCATATTCAGCAGCGGACTGCCGACACTGAAATCACTGATCACGACATCGCTGAGCAGGGTTCCGGCGATCCACGGTGATGCGTTTTCAGTCTCCCGGTACAGCTGTGCCTCCATCGAGACAATGCCGAAACTGCTGATACCGCTGTCCGTACGCACATTTCGCCCGGACAAGGTAAAACCATACTCGCCATGACGCACCATTGAAGAATCACCTAGCTCAATACTTTCTGCCACAAACTCCGGATGACACAGCAGGACAGCCGTATCGGTCTGGGGATCTGACCCGAACAGTTCCGCTTCGATCTCGATTCCGTTATCAAACAGCACAAAGAGACTCTGTGCGCCTTCCAGGAAAGATGAACATGTCACGATATATGTATCTGCCGCATTCGAGCGGTAGATCACACCGCTGGCTGTATACTCCCTGTCTTCGGTATACTGCACTCTTACCGTAACGATATTCTGCCGCACTCTGTCAGCCGCACCCGTAATATCCGTTGTATATCCGTTCAGAGTGTTGTTAATGATCGTCGGAGCTTCAGGATCGGTCGCAACCGTCTGCTGTTCACTGCGGTCACCGACGGTCCGCCAGGTCAGCCACACGTTCCATACCAGCAATCCAGCAAGTACTGCCGCTGTCCACTTTTTCATTCCATGTACCTCCTCTGATGATCTCATACTGATGCGCAGCCGTCACCCTGAGATTCCTGCTGAGCATATGCCGGCACTCTCCCAGCAGGACATTCCTTGTGACCTGCAGAGCTCTCTCCGGCGTATTCGCTTCCTGACTGATATGTGCGAGAACGATCTCCTTCGTCCGCGGGGTGATGATCCTGCTCAGGATCCCCGCACAGTCTTCGTTGCACAGATGACCGCTGTCGGATGCGATCCGGTGTTTGACATATGCCGGGCGTCTGGTATGCATAAGCATCTCCAGATCATGATTGCTTTCCAGAATGATGTAATCCGCACCCTTTAACAGAGGCAGACAGGCATCCCGGATATATCCGGTATCGGTAATATAGACAAGCTTCTCCTGCCATGTCTCCAGCACATATCCAACTGTTACTTCCGTATCGTGTGAAAGCGCGATCGGGGTGACCGTCATATGCTGCAGCTGAAAAGCCTGCCCCGGCACTACCCGCTCCGTTTCCACGGATAACGGCACCGGCGAAAGAATGCGGTTCTCCTTAAACATCTTCACCTGTGAGATATGATCGGT
>CADBMY010000299.1 GCA_902795905.1 uncultured Erysipelotrichaceae bacterium | reverse complement strand
TGGAGAGATACCCAAGCGGTTGAAGGGGCGGGCTTGGAAAGCTCGTAGGTCTGTAACAGGGCGCCGGGGTTCAAATCCCCGTCTCTCCGCCAGTGTAAAAGTAAAGGACTGCATGGCAGTCCTTTTTGTATATTTACCTGTATATACTCCTATTTTCTGAGTACCGGTCTCAGCAGGGTCAGGATCACAAAGATAATCAGATCTGCCGCCACGATCGTGGATCCGACAGGTGTTCCCTGGATGATTGCTGTGACCATGCCGGCAAGTGCGCCAAGGACGGAGATGACTGCCGAACATATGGATACTTTCAGAAAACTGCGGCATACCTGCATCGCAGAGATCGCCGGGAAGATGATCAGAGCGGAGATCAGCAGCGAACCGACTAGGTTCATCGCCAGTACAATGATCACCGCGATCACGACAGCGATCATCGTATTGTAAAACGAAGTGCTGATACCGGAAGCACGGGCAAAGTCTTCATCAAACGTAACGGTAAAGATGCGGTTGTAAAAAACGATATAGAGGATCACAACAAGTACGGACAGTACCGCACAAAGCCATACCTCCCCTTTTGTCAGTGTCAGGATCGAAGTAGATCCGAACAAGGTACTGCAGACATCACCGGAGATATTCGGTGAATAGGAGAACACATTCATCAGCAGATAGCCGAAAGCCAGCGCACTGACCGAGATCATTGCGATCTTGGCATCTCCGTTGATCCGTGTCCTGTTTCCTTCCCGCAGCAGTAAGATCGCCGCGATCACCGTCACCGGCAGGATAATGTACATTTTACTGTCTGTCATATGCAGCACGGACGCAACAGCCATGGCCCCGAATGCCACATGTGAAAGACCGTCACCGATGTACGAATACCGTTTAAGCACGAGAACGATTCCCAGCAGTGATGAACATAAGGCAATCAGAATGCCGACGATCAGCGCATAGCGGACAAAGGCATACTGCAGATATGATGACAGCAGTGTAAAGAACTCACTCATGTGCCTGCTTTCCCCTTTCCGCAAATGCCTTCTTCGTTCCGTAAAAGACCGGTTCATCAAAAGACAGAATATGTGTCGCATATTTCATGGCTGAACGAAGATCGTGACTGATCATGATGATCGCCATACCTTCTTTGTTCAGCTTCAGGATCAGTTCGTAAAGATCTGCTGTCGTCTGCGGATCCAGACCTGTTGTCGGCTCATCCATCAGCAGGATATTCGCAGATGCACAAAGTGCTCTGGCCAGGAGCACACGCTGCTGCTGACCGCCGGAAAGCTCGCTGTAGCTTCTGTCTTTCAGCTGTGTGATGCCGAGACGCTCCATCTCTGCCAGAGCCTGTGCCTTCTCCTGTGCATTGTAGAACGGTCTCAGTCCCTTCTTCTTTTCAAAACCGGAGATGACGATCTCGTATGCCGAAGCCGGAAAATCTCTCTGGATATCTGTCTGCTGCGGCAGATAGCCGATCCCGGTATATGCATCGGAGCGGATGATCCTGCCGGACAGCGGCGGGATAATGCCGAGAATCGTCTTCAGCAGTGTCGTTTTTCCCGATCCGTTCTCACCGATGATGCACAGATAATCTCCCCTGGATACAGTAAAACCGATGCCCGAGGCAACCGGGATCCTGTCATATCCAAGTGTCAGTTCTTCACATGTGATATATGGTTCCACAGTACTACCTCTCTAGAAGATCAGAAACAGGATGATCACGCTGAGTACAGCTCCTGTTACCGCACCGCCGGCATGACCCAGCAGTGAAATATTCGGCATCATCGAAATGATCGCATTCGCGATCACGATGCGCAGTACAGACGATAATACAGCCCTGTTGGCAAGCATGCCGAGCCTCGCCAGCAGGATGATATATGCGGCCAGAAGACCGTACAGACCGCCGCTGATACCGACAGACACGGTCCGGCTGTCACCGAAACGCACACAGGCAAAGCTGCCGCCGATCACCGATCCAAACAGGATCAGGGCAAACCAGCCGCTGCCAAGCCACGGTTCCAGCGCACTGCCGAGATTATATAAAGCATACATGTTTACCAGAAAATGATACAGCCGCAGATGAATGAAGCCGACAGTTAACATCCGCCAGTACTGACCTCTTTTAACCTGTACAGGAATCAGACTGAATCTGCTGACCAGAGGATCATCCTGAGGTGCCGTCCTCCTTGTCTGTAAATATATGAATACTGCCGCACAGGCAGCGATCGTCGCTAACGTAACAGGATATCTGAATATGTTCACGTTGTACACCCTCCCGATATGTACTATTGTACAACATCAGGCAAGCCCTCAGGGTCTCAGACTCTCAATAAACCATCTGTCCTTCTCCAGAAACAGATTTCTCCTCTTGCCCTGGATCAGACAGGTATAACGCATCCCGCATCCGCCAACCGGCGAAGCCCTGCGTTCCTTACTGATCACCTTATCGATTGGATATCTCTTTCCGTCTGTCCAAAGCAGAAACTGCGGTACGATCTCTCCGTCCTTTTTCTGCAGCAGTTCAACATCAATATATTTCTTATAAAGATTCATCATTCATCCTTCTTCCCGTAAAGTAACCCTCCGGATGGATCATATGTTCTCCCTTTGGATCAAAATCCGTCAGCTCTTCATCCATCTTCGTCACTGCCCGGCAGACAGCCCGAAAACCATACTTGCCGCGGATCATCTCCATTGCCTGATCGATACGTGCACTCTTTTCATATGCATCGGGATCCTGAAACAGCGACAGCTGGTGATGTGACGCACACTGCCGCAGCCCCGATACAGTAATGCCGAAAGAACGCATCGGTACGGAAAAATCATAATTCTGCTGTGTCAGTGATAAAGCTTCCGCAAAGATACCGTCACTGACAGCTGTATAATCGGCAAGCTTACGCTGTCTGCTCATCCACAGAAGATCCGCATTGCGCAGAAAGACCGTGATCACACTGCCTTCCAGCCCCTGCTCAGAAAGCCTCGCCGCCACTGCTTCACTGATCACACGGATGATGGGCCGCAGGGCCTCGATATCATGAACATCACGGATCATCGTCACCGAATTGCCGACCGACTTCACCGTGCGGTGTGTCCCGCTCGCTTTGACAGGTTCTGCCTCTTCGCCGTTGGCAAACCTGTGCAGCAGCTCACCGTTACGCCCCAGATACGCTTTCAGAAGCGGCAGCGGATAAACTGCCAGATCACCGATCGTATGGATACCAAGACATGCCAGCCGCCGTGCCGAGGCCTTGCCAACATACAGCAGATCACTTACCCTGCACGGCCAGACAACATCCCTGAAGTTCTCTTTCGTGATCACCGTCATCCCAAACGGTTTATGCATGTCACTTCCGAGTTTTGCAAAGATCTTGTTCCAGGAAAGCCCGACCGACACCGTCAGTCCCGTTTCCAGAAGTACCGTCTGCTGTATTTCTTCCGCCGTCTTCACGGGATCACCGAACAATCTGCGCGAAGCCGAGAGATCCACCCAGGCCTCATCCAGCCCGAAAGACTCCACCCGGTCACTGTACCGCCGATAGATGTCCTTTACCATTTCCGTATAGAAGACATAATCCCCGTAGACAGGATGCAGTACCTTCAGCCGCGGACACTTCTTCATGGCTTCGGGTATGCTTTCACCGGTAATGATCCCGCAAGCCTTGGCAAGATCATTCTTGGCAAGAATAATACCGTGTCTTTTTTCGGTATCTCCCCCGACAGCCATCGGGATATCCCGCAGACGCGGATCTTTCATTTCCTCGATCTGTGCGTAGCAGTGATCAATATCGGCATGCATGATTACCCGATCCATACAAAGCTTTCCTTTCAAGCGAATTATATGTCACAGAGTCGCGTATTTCAACATATTATGCAACATTTTATCTTGCTGTTTTACAAATTGTCGCACATCATATATACTGTAAACATGGAACTGAAAGATATTATCAAGGAATACAAAGAACGTACTGGGGTACGGGACAGTGAGATCGCCCGGCGTATGAATGTTTCCCGTTCAACGGCTACCCGCTGGAGCAGCGGTGAGATCAAACGGGTCAACAAGGAGACGCTGGACAAGCTCAGCAGTATGATCGGATACAATATTGAACCTGTTCTCAAAGGGATGGATATCTCGATCAAACTGCCGATCCTGGGCTATGCCAAGGCCGGCTATGATCTCTTTGCTGAAGAAAATTATCTTGGTGAAGAAGAAACTTCACTGGAAGACAGGAAGAACGGAGATTATTATTTAAAGGTCAGCGGTGATTCGATGAAAGGTGTCGGCATCGTTGACGGATCGCTGGTGCTTGTCAGACAGTGCAGCACCGTAAACAGCGGTGAGATCGGTGTGATCCTCATCGGTGATGAAGTAACGATCAAACGTGTGATAAGAAAGGACAAGGTACTGATCCTGGAAGCTGCCAATCCGGATGTTGAATCCCGGTATTTCTCGGCCAGAGAGATCCGTGAATATCCGGTGCAGATCATCGGCAGGGTCATTTCGTGCAAAACATATTTCTGATTATGATCAAGACAAGTGATTTCGATTATGAACTTCCGCAGGAGCTGATCGCACAGACGCCCCTGAAGGACCGCAAGACCAGCCGGATGATGGTCCTGCACAAAAACAGCGGTGCTTTTGAGCATCGGCATTTTTATGATATTTACGAGTATGTCAAACCGGGAGATGTGCTGATCCGCAACAATACCCGTGTTATCCCTGCCCGTCTGTTCGGAACGAAGGAAGAGACAGGTGCCCATGTAGAAGTCCTTCTGCTCAGACAGCATGAAGATGATATCTGGGAGTGCCTTGTCGGCAATGCCCGCACCGTAAAGATCGGTACCGTCGTATCCTTCGGTGACGGATCCCTGAAAGCGAAATGTCTCGAGATCGGTGAAAAAGGTATCCGCAGAATGCAGATGATCTACGACGGTATCTTTACAGAGATACTTGAAAAGCTGGGGACAGTTCCCCTGCCCCCGTATATCCGGGAGAAACTGGATGATCCCGAACGGTATCAGACCGTCTATGCGAAGGTCGAAGGCAGTGCTGCCGCCCCGACTGCCGGACTGCACTTTACCCCGGAAGTCTTCAGGAAACTGGAAGAAATGGGTGTGATCGTCAAGGATGTCACCCTGCATGTCGGGCTTGGAACATTCCGACCGATGGATACCGAGAATGTCGAGGAACATGTCATGCATGAAGAAGTCTACTTCATGTCAAAGGATACTGCCGATGCCCTGAATCTTGCCAAGAAGGAAGGCCGCAGGATCATCGCTGTCGGCACAACCTCCGTGCGTACACTGGAATCGGTATGGAACCGGTTCGGAGAATTCCGGGAGTGTTCCGGAGAGACCAGACTGTTTATCTATCCCGGGTATGAGTGGCATACGATCGACTGCATGTTAACGAATTTCCATCTGCCTAAATCCACATTGCTGATGATGATCTCCTCCTTTGCCGGTCAGGAGAATGTCTTCAGAGCCTATGAGGAAGCCATCCGTGAGAAGTATCGTTTCTTCTCCTTCGGTGACTGCATGTTTATTACCAATGAATGACAAGGAAGAATATCTGAACTACCTCAGGCAGCGTAAAAGCTCCGAGAAAACAAACTATTATCTGGCGGGAGAGAAAGAACTGCAGAAGATACGCAGTGAATATAAAGACAGACGTCCCCGCCTGCTTTTGCATGCCTGCTGTGCCGTATGTGCCGGCTGGCCTCTGGAGTATCTCAGCGAGACCTTCGATATCACGATCTACTACGGCAACTCCAACATCTGGCCTGCGGAAGAATACGAACATCGGCTGTCGGAACTGAAAAGACTTGTCCATGAAGCCTGGAATGACCGTATCGATATCGTTGTCCCTGCTTATGACAATGAAGCCTTCAACCGCATACTGGAACCGCGCAGAAATGATCCCGAGGGCTGGAAACGCTGTTTCCTGTGCTATGAAGCAAGACTGGATGAAGCCTGTGCCTATGCCGATGAACATGACTATGACTACTTTACAACGGTCATGACGGTATCACGGCAGAAGAACAGCCAGAAGATCAATGAGATCGGCAAGGCACTGGATAACAAGTATCCGCATGTACACTACTTCTTCTCCGACTTCAAAAAGAAAAACGGCCATATCCGCCGCAATGAGATCATTGCCGAATACAGCCTGTACAACCAGCAGTACTGCGGTTGTATGTACTCCTATCGTCCTGATCAGGACTGATAAGAGATTACTTTGTTTCTGCGATCACCCTGGCCGCAGGAGCCTTGATACCGGCTTCTCCGAGTGCCTTGGTGATCTTTTCATTTAAGCCGAAATAGACATCCCAGTAATCCGCAGAGTTGACCCACGCTCTAACCGTGAATTCCATCTTCTCGTTGGTGCCGCCGCTGAGCTTTGCAAACGGTGCCGGTTCCTGCAGGACTCTGTCATCATGTGTCATTACATCAAGCATGATACCGGTGACCTTATCAATATCTTCACCCTTGGCCGTGCCGAAGGTCAGATCTACACGTCTTGTCTCCTCTTTGGAGAAATTTGTCACATTGGTGTTCATCAGGGATCCGTTCGGGATCGTGATCGTTCTGTTGTCAACTGTCTTCAGTACGGTATAGAACGGTGTGATCTCACTGACAGTTCCTTCCGCTCCGGCTGCCGATACATAATTGCCGACACTGAACGGACGGAAGATCATCAACATGATGCCGCCGGCAAAGTTGCTCAGAGAACCCTGCATGGCCATGCCGACCGCAACGCCTGCAGAAGCCAGAACCGTGATCACGGAAGCCATCGGAATACCGAGAACACCGATGATCGTTACTGCCAGAATGACATAGAGGATCAC
>CADBMY010000298.1 GCA_902795905.1 uncultured Erysipelotrichaceae bacterium | reverse complement strand
GATATGCCGGGACTGATCGAAGGGGCCGGCGAAGGCAAGGGACTCGGACATGAGTTTCTGCGTCATATTCGCAGATGCCGTGTGCTGATCCATGTGATTGATATGAACGGCGAAGAAAGCGAGCCCTGGGATGCATACGAAGTCATCAACAATGAACTGAAGACGTATGATCTTGATCTCGAGAACAGACCGCAGATCATCGTTGCCAATAAGATGGACGGTGAGTATGCGCAGGATTATCTGGAAGAGTTTAAGAAGAGATATCCGGATCTTGAGATCTATGAGACCAGTACACTGATGCATAAGGGTCTGGAACCGATCCTGTACAAGGCCATGGAACTGATCGAGGAAAGCCGCCGGCAGGAAGAAGAGAATACAGAGAAAGAAGAGATCGTTGTTTACAGGTATGAACCTAAGCAGCCTGTATTCAAGATCGTCAATCTCGGCAATCACCGCTGGAAAGTGGAAAGTGACAGAGTTGACAGGCTTGTTGATATGGTCGACTTTGAGTCAGAAGAGAGTGTATACGAATTTGCCATGCTGCTGAGACGTATGGGCATTGAAGATGCTCTGCGTAATGAGGGCTGCGAAAACGGTGATCAGGTCATCGTCGGTACATATATTATGGATTTTGAGGACTAGCACATGATCGCATTTATCAGAGGAACAGTAGCAGCTTACGGTGCCGACTGGATCATCGTAGACAATCACGGTATGGGCTGGCGCGTGGCTTATCCGCATACTGACCATATCCGTCTGAATCAGGATATCCAGGTCTTTACCTATATGCATATTACAGAGAATGACATGGCCCTGTACGGCTTTGAGTCGCTGCAGGAACAGGATCTCTTTGAGCGTCTGATCAGTGTCAAGGGACTTGGTCCGAAGACAGCCATGAGCATGCTTGGAAGAACAACGATGAACAGGCTGGTCGAATCGATCGAGAACGGCGATGTCAGTGTTCTGAAGAGTATGCCGGGAATCGGCGCCAAGACGGCCAGCCAGATCATCCTTGATCTGAAGGGCAAGCTTGTTACCCATGAAAGTGATGATTCAAAACTGTCCGATGAACTGAAGGATGCTGCTGAAGGACTGAAGAGTCTTGGCTATAAGCAGGCAGAGGTTGCGCAGGCAATCAGGGAAATGGCAAAACAGCCGGGTCTTACCAGTGAAGCATATCTGAAACTGGCTCTGCAGTTTCTGATGAAGAAAGTAAGGTAACAGGATGAGTGAACGTTTATTGTCAGCAATGCCCGATGCCCGTGATGAAGAGGAGACGATACGTCCGCAGCGTCTGGATGAATATGTCGGCCAGGAAGATCTTAAGAACAATCTGAAGATCTTTATTCAGGCTGCCAAACAGCGTGATGAAGCACTTGATCATGTTTTACTGTACGGTCCTCCGGGGCTTGGCAAGACGACCCTGGCTTACATCATTGCCAATGAGATGAATACACATATCAAGGTCGTTTCCGGTCCGAGTGTGGATAAGAGCGGTGATCTTGCGGCAGTGCTGTCGATCCTGGAACCGGGTGATGTACTGTTTATCGATGAGATCCACAGACTCCCGAAGGTCATTGAAGAAGTATTGTATTCGGCCATGGAAGACTTTGTGATCGACGTCATGGTCGGCAAGGACAGCGGTGCCCACAGTATCCGGCTGGATCTGCCGCCGTTTACACTGGTTGGCGCAACCACCAGAGCCGGTGATCTTTCGGCGCCTCTGCGTGACCGTTTCGGAATTGTTTCCAAACTGGAATACTATACAAATGAACAGCTGGAGAGCATTATTGCCCGTACAGCCAGAGTTCTGAATACGGAGATCGAAGAAAAAGCGATCACGGAGATCGCCAAGCGTTCAAGAGGAACACCGCGTATAGCCAACCGGCTTCTGCGCAGGATCCGGGATTTTGCCCAGGTGCTGAATAACGGGCTGATCTCAGCCGAGATCGCGCATGATTCCCTGGAGCGTCTGCATGTGGATTCTCTGGGTCTTGATGAAGTTGACCTGCGGTATCTGCGCGGCAT
>CADBMY010000297.1 GCA_902795905.1 uncultured Erysipelotrichaceae bacterium | reverse complement strand
GTATTCCATCGCTTCAATGAAGTCCATGTCGATATCGTTGGCTTCGTCGTTGCCGAGTTCTCTCTCCTTCAGCTGTTCCTCAAATCTCTCCAGCTGATCGATCGGGTTGTTCAGCTCGGTATACGCATTGGCGAATTCCTTGCCGCCGATGAACAGTTCAAATCTGTCAACGAAGCGGGGATCCTCGGGATTCTTCTTTGTCAGGGGGGAGATCTCCACCGGATGACCGTACAGGAACGTCGGCTGGATCAGCGTCTCCTCAACATACTTCTCAAAGAACTTGTTGATCACATGTCCGTACTGCTTCTCATGTGCTTCAAGCTCAATACCGTGCTCTGCCGCAAGACGCAGACATTCCTCAGTATCGGTGATCGTACGGAAGTCGATGCCCGTTCTCTCCTTGATCGCATCGGTCATACTGACTCTCTTCCAGGGTCCTGTCAGATCGATATCATATCCATTGTACTTGTATGTCATCTTGCCGAAGACTTCCTCGGCAATTGCTGTATACATGCCCTCGGTCAGATTCATCATGCCTTCCAGATTGCTGTAGGCAAGATAGGCCTCCATCAGCGTAAACTCAGGATTGTGGTTCAGGTCCATGCCCTCGTTGCGGAAGACTCTGCCGATCTCGTATACGGCTTCCATACCGCCTACCAGCAGTCTCTTCAGCGGCAGTTCCAGAGCGATGCGCAGATACATATCCAGATCCTGGGTGTTGTGATGCGTCACGAACGGACGTGCACTGGCACCTGTTAACAGCGTAGACAGGATCGGTGTCTCTACTTCCGTAAAGTTCTGCCTGTCCATGTAGTTTCTGATGCAGCGGATGATCGCAGGACGCAGGAAAGCAACTCTGCGGGAGTCTTCATTCATGATCAGATCGACATATCTTCTTCTGTAGCGCTCTTCCTTGTCGGTCAGACCGTGGAACTTCTCCGGCAGCGGACGCAGTGCCTTCACAAGATGCGTATACTCCTTCGCCTCTACGGATAACTCACCGGACTGTGTACGGATCACCGTACCGCGGATACCGACGATATCACCGATATCTGCAGCCTTGAATAACTCATAGATCTCATCTCCGACGACCTGTTTCTTGACAACGGTCTGGATCTGTCCGGTCTTGTCCTGGATATGCATGAAGCCGATCTTACCCATTCTGCGCTTGGACATGATCCTGCCGGCAATACTGACTTCGGCTGCGATCCCTTCCAGTTCTTCGGCACTCTTTTCACCGTAACTGTCCTTGATATCCTGAGCCAGATGTGTACGTGCATATGCCTGTCCGAAGGGATCCAGTCCCATCTCCTTTAAGGCATCCATCTTCCCCATACGTACGAGTTGCTGTTCACTGAGCTTTCTTGTGTTATTTTCCGTCATATTCTGCCTCCTGTAATATAAAAGTTCCCATCCATAGGGACGAGAACTTGTTCGTGGTACCACCCTGGTTCACAATATTTCTATTGCCTTGAATGACCGATAACGCAGGTCTGCGCCAGCTCCCGGGTCTTTGTCAGCACATGCCCTCTTCGCTTTCTTCCCACCATCGAAAGCTCTCTTCGGAATACTTCACATGCCCGCTCCCGTTCAACGCTGCGCATCCATTTTATCATGTTTTATCCTGTTTTCAAGTCATCCTCCGAGTGCTATAGTTATCATCATGAATAAATATTCAAGAGAACAGATTTTTACCCTGATCCGCTGCTGTCTGTGTATCGGCGGTTCGATCGGGATGGTCTCCAACTGCATGGGCATCTTCTACTCACCGATGTCTTCCGCCCTCGGTACAGGAGTTGGTCAGGTCGCAGTCATCTCTACATGTATCAGTATTACCCAGGGTCTCTTCGGTCCTGTCTTTGTCCGGCTGAACAAACGCTTTGCCATCCAGCACCTGATGTCTGCCGGTGTTCTGGCCGGTATCCTGTGTATTCTGGCTCTCTCATTTACGGCAGATCTAAGGCTTGCCTACATGCTTGCGGTCATCATCGGTGCCGGCAACTGCTGCTTCGGCTTCATTCCCGGAACGATGCTGCTGCGCAGCTGGTTCGGTGAAAGAAACGGTGCTGTTAACGGTGTCATGATGAGCTTCAGCGGTGTTCTGGCAGCTTTGATGAACCCGGTCTTCAGCAGAGTTATCACAGCCTGGGGGTATGCTGCAGGATTACGCTTCATGGCCTTACTGCTGGCAGTGCTGACACTGCCATCTGCCCTTACCCTGCGGATGAAGGAAGAACCAGCTCAGATCAAAGCCGGCAAGCAGTATCCCAAACGGGAGATCTCCCGTTCCCTGCTTGTCCTGTTATTCATCACCTGTATTATTACCGGCACCCTGACCGGCATGAATACCCATCTCTCTTCCATCGCTCTCGAAGCAGGGCATTCCCTGAACTTCGGGGCTTCGGTCGTCTCGGCCGCGATGATCGCCAATGTCATCTCGAAACTGCTGCTCGGCAGTCTCGCTGACCGTATGGCGCCGATTCCTGCCACCAGGCTGTTTGTGATCACCGGTGCCGCAGGTACTGCGATCCTCTTCTTCCTGCGCTCTTCCGAAGTATTCGCACTGCTCGGGGCCAGCCTCTACGGTTTCTACTTTGCGGCATCTACCGTCGGTATTACGATGATGACACAGGCAATTGCCAAAGAACGCTACAGTGAGATCTATTCCCGGATCACGATGTGCAACTCTATTGCCTATGCCTTATCTCTTACGGCTTACGGTTTCCTCAAGGATGCCTTCAGCAGCTATTCACCTGCCCTGCTGATCATCCTCTGCACTTCGGCCATCTCGGTAACGCTGAATATCCTCCTGCACCGCATGAGCACAAAGAAAGCATAATAAAGATCCGGAAGTTCTGCCGTCATGACAGATCCTCCGGATCATTTTTTATACTCAGATCTGGGTAGCTCCGGAATCCCTGGCGCCTTCCGCAACAGCCTTACTGACCGCTTCTGCGACCCTGGTATCGAATACATCAGGAATGATATACTCTTCATTCAGTTCACTGTCGCTGATCAGGGACGCAATTGCCTTGGCTGCAGAGAGCTTCATCGTCTCCGTGATCTCACTGGCTCTGGCATCCAGAGCACCTCTGAAGATACCCGGGAAGACAAGCACGTTGTTGATCTGGTTCGGATAATCGGAACGTCCGGTACCGATGATGCGGGCACCGCCCTTCTTCGCTTCCTCCGGCATGATCTCCGGTGTCGGATTAGCCATCGGGAAGACGATCGCATCGCTGTTCATCTTTGCGACCATTTCCGCCGTCACCAGACCCGGTGCTGATACACCGATGAAGATATCCGCACCAACCAGCGCATCTTCCAGTGTACCGTGCTGATCATCCAGATTTGTGATATTACACAGTTCCAGCTGGGCATCATTCATTGCCGTATCACGGTTCAGAATACCCTTTCTGTCACAGTATGTCACATGCTTGAAGCCATATTCGATCAGCAGCTTGCCGATCGCTGTACCGGCAGAACCGGCACCGCTGATGACGACCTTGACATCTGCAGGCTTCTTCTCCACCAGCTTCATGGCATTGATCAAAGCCGCCAGCAGAACGATCGCCGTTCCGTGCTGATCATCGTGGAATACCGGAATATTCAGCTTCTCCTTCAGTCTGGCCTCGATCTCGAAACATCTCGGTGCTGAGATATCCTCCAGGTTGATACCGCCGAACGTCGGTGCGATACGTTCGATCGTCTCGATGATCTCATTGGTATCCTTGGTATCCAGACAGATCGGGAAAGCATCCACATCACCGAATTCCTTGAACAGAACACACTTGCCTTCCATAACCGGTAAGGCAGCCTCCGGACCGATATCGCCAAGGCCGAGAACAGCTGTACCATCCGTCACGACCGCTACCAGATTTCCCTTGGAAGTATATCTGTAGACTTCCTCCTTATCAGCAGCGATCTTGCGGCAGGGTTCCGCAACACCCGGTGTATATGCTGTACTCAGATCATCTCTGGTCTTGACCTCTACCTTCGAGATCACACTGATCTTACCCTGCTTCTCCGCATGAAGCTTCAAAGCCATTTCATTATAATCCATACTATCCTCCGTCTTTGTTACTTAAAGTATACCCTACCGCCAAAGCAATACGGTTATGAATCATATTCATTAACGATAGTACAGGAAAGTATCATCTTCCTTATACAGTTTCAGACCGGATGCTTCGATCATCTTCCGGGAACGTATATTCTCTTTATAACATCTGGCTGTCGG
>CADBMY010000296.1 GCA_902795905.1 uncultured Erysipelotrichaceae bacterium | reverse complement strand
GTGTTGTACATCTTCGGGAAGACCGGTGAAAGCACAAACAGCAGCGCACCCATGACCAGAGACAGCAGGATCGAGAAAACGATCAGCTTTCTGTCGGTATCCACTGCCTCTTCGATCTTGTTGGCACCGAGTCTCTGTCCGACCATGATCGAGATCGAAACACCCATTGCCATATTTGTGATCATGAAGACATTCTGTATCGTCGAATCGATATTCACAGCTGCTACTGCATTCAGTCCGCGGGTGGAATAGCACTGGGCAATGATAGCCAGGGCTGTCGACCACATGACTTCATTAACCACAAGCGGTGTTCCCTTGCGGATGATATCCTTCGCCAGAGAACCAGGCACTTTCATGATATTCTTCATATCATTAATAAAGTAGAATCTGTCTGCCTGTTTCAGTGTACCGCGCATGATCAGCAGGAACTCGCTGAAGCGGGAGATCACGGTCGCAATGGCCGCACCGACGATACCCAGCTTCGGAAAACCAAAATGACCGAAGATCAGGATATAGTTGCCGACAAAGTTGATCAGGACAGCGATAATACTTGCCCGCATTGCGATCTTTGTCTCACCGGTCTCACGCACCGAGGAAGATACTGCATTCATCATCGTAAACGCAGGTAATCCCACCAGCATGATCCGCATATATGTCAGCGCATAATTCATCGTCAGGGCGATCTCTTCCGCCGTGTTGGCATTCTTATCCATGTACAGATCGACAAGACGCTCACCAAACAGTAAGAAGATCAGGATACCCAGTACCGTGATCAGTACGGATACCATGAACTTGAAGTGAAAACAGTTGTTTACACCGTCCCTGTCACCCTTGCCGTAGAACTGTGCCCCGAAGATACCCGCCGCATTGTTTGCGCCGAAAACAGCCAGATTAAAGATCATCAGCAGCTGGTTGGTGATCGATACCCCGCTCATCGGCAGTGTACCCACCTGACCTACCATGATGTTATCCAGCATATTTACAAATGTCGTAATACCGTTCTGTATCATGATCGGTACAGCCAGAGCCAGCACCGACCCGTAGAACTCACGGCTGCCGATCCATTTCTTTATATTCATACTCATGAGTGTATCATACTTTGCAAAGTTTCTCTTATGCGAGTATGATGATTTTACAGATGTCTCACAGATCATTCAAGGAGGTAAGGTATGCCGCAGATGCATGACTTTTCGCTTTTGGCAGTACTGGTACGTCTTTTTACTGCAGCTGCAGCCGGCGGTATCGTCGGCTACGGACGGTCCAAGCGCAATCGGGCTGCCGGCTTGCGGACGTATATGCTGATCAGTATGGCAGCTGCCCTGACCATGTTACTGGGATGCTATGAGTTTGAGATGCTGCAGACACACTGGGCAGATGTCGTCTCCGTCATCGGCATGAAGTTTGACGGTTCCCGTTACGCTTCCCAGGTCATCACCGGTGTCGGTTTCCTGGCTGCCGGTACGATCATGTCCTCCGCCCACCAGCAGGTCAGCGGTCTGACAACAGCGATCGGCTTGTTTGCCTGTGCCGGCATGGGCCTTGCGGCAGGAGCGGGCATGTACTTCTTCGTTGTTGTCCTGTTCCTGGTGCTGATCATCAATATGGATCATCTGTATTATATAGAACTGAAGCTCAAGCGCAGGATGCGCAACTTCACGGTCTATGTCGAGTTTAACCACATCGAAGATCTCTCAAAAGTCACAGACCTGATCCGTTCCCGGAATGCGGCGATCTTCGAGATCGATCTTGAGCACACCAAGCGTACGGAAGATGCCTGGCCGGGAGCTGTGATCTCGGTCAAACTGCCTCAGGACAATACATCGCATACGGATATGATGACCAGTATTGCCGAACTGCCGTGTGTGCACCTGATCAAGGAATTAGTATCATAGAAAGGAGCGGAATATGTTTACGATCGTTGATTCACTGCGTGATGTGACTGCTGTATCCATCGTATTGAGAATGCTTCTTTCGGTCGTTCTGGGCGGTCTGATCGGCTTGGAGCGCTCTGCCAAGAACCGTCCTGCCGGTCTGCGCACACATATCCTTGTCTGCCTGGCTGCTGCCTCTGCGGCTGTTACCGGACACTACCTGTACCTGAATATGAAGGTATCCTCCGATCTGACCAGGATCGGTGCTCAGGTCATTGCCGGCATGGGTTTCCTCGGTGCCGGTACGATCATCAAGACCAATCATGATACGATCAAGGGACTGACAACGGCAGCCGGTCTCTGGGCTACCGGTATCGTTGGTATCGCCATCGGTTCCGGCTTCTACGAAGGCGGTATCGTTGCGGGTCTGCTGATCCTGCTGATCGAGATGCGCTTTACCGGGTTTTCTCTCAAGGTAAAACTGGAACCGGAAGCTTCTGTCAAAGTCCGCTATAAAACCAAAACAGCCCTGAATGATGTATTGCGACTGGCCAAGGATCTGAATATCAACATTGTGGATCTGCAGATCGAACACGAAGAAAATGACGAGTATACGGCAAAGATCCGCATGCGGGGAAAAGAGATCGAAGAAGAAAACTTCCCGGCGGTGATGCGGGATGTCACAAACATCTCCTCTGTAGAGATCCTCTGAACTGGTATTCCAAAGACGATAAAACCGGAATTGATCATATCAATATGACCGATTCCGGTTTTTAATATCTTACTTTACGGTAATACGTCCTTCCGGTTCTCTGTAACTATCAGGAATCGTACCAAGTTCATTCATGTATGTGATCAGAGCTTCGGAATCCACGGGACCGTTGGCGATGACCGGTTCACAGTCCTTTAATACGGTATTGCCGTCACCGGAGCCAAACAATACATAGCTTGTGCCTGACAGTGTATATGTGGCATCAGGATCGATCGGCACATACTCCCCGTTCTGCAGGATATATACATCTTTGACTCTGTACTCTCCGACAACTTCGGTAAACATGCCGTTTTCATCTTTCTGTACTCCGGAAGGGATCGAAGTATCGATCGTATACTTCAGCCCGGATACCTGCAGGAAACCGCCGTACTCTCCTGCTGGCTTCTCGTCAAATACATAGATCGATTCTGTCTTCTGTGCACCGTATTCGAGAACATCGATGATCTGCTGTCCTGTACACCTGCAGGATGACAGCTCGTTCTGGAACGGGAAGACATCCAGCAGATTTCCGTAGGTCACTTCGCCGGCTGTCAGAGTATGACGCACACCGCCGCCGTTGAGGATCGCCACATCCGTTTCCATCAGGTTCCGTACGGCATCGGCACAGAAGTTGCCGATCGGCTTCTCACGTGAACGGATCATGCGTATATCATTTTCATCCGTGATTGGCATATCAAACGGCAGATCCCCGATCTTTCTGTCCAGAATGCCCTGCAGTTCTGCTTTTGCGTTCGCAACCGCATCTGCCATCGCTGTATCTTCGCGGTCATATTCCGCCAGCAGCAACGTATGGATCTCACCATCCGGGGTAATGATCAGTTCGCCGACATTTGCCATCTTCGTGCCGACAGAGCTCAGGACAACATCTTCACCGTCTGCGTTAGGATAGGCTTCGGCAATGATCACGGAGTGTGAATGTCCGTCCAGCACAGCATCGATCCCCCTGGTATTGTGGATCAGTGATATCGCATCATACGGCGCATTCTCCGGTACAGAACCGAGATGACTGAGAACGATCACGTATTCGGCCCCTTCCGCTCTGGCATCATCGGCAGCTTTCTGTACTTTCTCCGCCAGCGCTTTCCCGTTATCCCCGCCGCTGAAGTCATAGACATATTCGCCATCTTCCTGAAAGTATGCCGGTGTTGAAGCCGTCAGCGTCTCCGGTGTCAGTACACCGACAAAGGCTACCTTCGTGCCCTGCATATCACGTATCGTATATGCCGGTATATCCTTCAGGTGATCTTCTTTCTTTCCGGTATATGACACATTGCAGAGAACGACATCGAATTCTGCCTTATCCAGCAGTTCCCACAGTCTGGACGCACCGTAGTCAAAATCATGATTGCCGAGTTCCACTATGTCATAGCCCATCTTATTCATCAGGTCGTAGATGATACTGCCCTGTGACAGTGATCCAAGTGTACCGCCCTGCAGGGTATCACCGAGATCCACAAGCAGTGTATTCTCGCTTTCCGCTCTGGTATCATCCACCAGTGCCTTCAGCTTCGCAAAGCCGAGGTTCTCATCCACCCCGCAGTGCACATCACTTGTATAGAAAATATAAATATTATCTGTGCGTTCTGCTGTCTGTACTGCCTCTTCTATAGGTGTAGGTGCAGGCGTTGGCTCTTTTGTCTCTGCAGGTTTCTGTCCGCCTGCGCATCCTGCGGCCAGCATTACGGACAGACCCAGTATTGTCGTAATCGGTCTTTTCACAGTGTTACCTCTTTCTTCGGTTATCATTATACATCCTGATCGGATTTGTTCTAAAATAATATAAGAGGTACAT